>NZ_JAUBTI010000132.1:0-2019 GCF_036702415.1 Microcoleus sp. D3_18a_C4
AGCGTCCCCGCTCGCGTATTGTACAATACGCGAGCGGGGACGCTCGCACTGTAAATGCAAAACTGAGATGCTCCCACTTAGGCTGGGTGTAAGTCCCTACTTTGTTTCATCTGAGATATTGCACAATTCTCAATTACTTGTTTAGGAACAGGCTTTTCGGCCTGTTCCACAAGAGATGAATTTCATTGTGGAACAGGCCGAAAAGCCTGTTCTTGACAATGGTGCAAGATGTGAGTTTCATCCGATTGACAACTGCTATAGCAATCCTAAATGAGTCGTCAACTTTTTACCCCACCCCAACCCTCCCCTTACCAAGGGGAGGGAGTAAGAAATTCACAAATGATTTAGGATTGCTATATATTAGACAATTTTCTCAATATCTCTCTATAGATAGATGTCTACTCAACTCCCCTTTCACCTACTTAAATCAAAATGTGCACTCTTCACTCAAGCATTATTAAGTAAGCTAAAGTTTAGTTAAACTTTTATTGCACAAACTCGCTAAATCCAGCGAAACAAAAGAAAGCGAGTTATGAGAGAAATAAGGCGATCGCACCGCCATTCCTCAAAAGCAAATGCAAAAAATAAATTCCCTGCTGCAACGAAGCCAGAAGCGCCCCCGTCTTTTAGCCTTATTCGCTGTCACATTAGCCACCGTCTTGCTTTTATTTATTCTGCCGGCACTGACTCAACAGCCAGTCGCGATCACCATGTTAATGCAAGGTCAAGACCTTGTTAACTGGAAACCCTTTGTCAAAGAATTTGAACAGAAAAACCCCGACATTCGCATCAACCTCATAGAAGGGCCTTTTGACAGCAACCTCATAGAAAATCTTTACACATCTGCCTTTCTTTTAGGCGAATCGCCCTACGACATCATCAACATGGATATTGTCTGGGTTCCCAAATTTGCAGCCGCAGGTTGGGTAAGCGATTTGACAGACAGAATTCCCCCCGAACAACTATCAAAATTCATCCAAGGTAACGTCGAAGGCGGGCGGTATCGGGGCAAACTTTACCGAATTCCCCACGCTTCCGATGCCGGAATGCTTTATTACCGCAAAGACATTTTAGAACAAGCGAAAATTCCAGCGCCGAAAACCTTTGAAGAGATGGTAAAAATCTCTCAAAACTTGCAGAAACAGGGAAAAGCAACTTGGGGTTATCTGTGGCAAGGTAAACAATACGAGGGAGTATCTGCGATGTTTGTTGAAGTGCTCTCCGGTTTCGGCGGCTTTTGGGCTAACCCGCAAACTTTTGAAGTTGGCTTAGATAAACCGGAGGCAATTAAAGCAGTGGAATTTCTCAAAAATACGATCGCCTCTGGCATTTCTCCTCCGGGTGTAACCACCTACGGCGAAGAAGAAACCAGGCTGTTGTTTCAAAACGGTAAAGCGCTGTTTTTGCGAAACTGGCCCTATGTTTGGAAGCTGGCAAATGCCGAAGGATCGAATGTTAGAGGTAAAATTGCGATCGAGCCAATGCTCAGCAGTACCGGTCAAACAGGCGGTTCCTGCTTGGGCGGCTGGGGCTGGGGAATTGCCAAAACCTCAAAACATCCAGAACAAGCGTGGAAAGCAATTCAGTACCTTACCAGCGAGGAAACCCAACGCAAATTTATTTTACAAACCGGTTTAGTTCCCAGTTACAAATCCCTATTTACCAACAAAGAAATAGTCGCCAAATATCCCCACTACCCGCAACTGCTAAAAGTAGTGGAACGATCGGCTTTGCGCCCGCCCCTGGCACAATACGCTCAAGCTTCTGATATTTTGCAGCGCTATTTGAGTTCAGCTTTTACCGGGAGAATGAGTGCAGAACAAGCAATGAAAGCAGCAGCTAGCGAAACTCGCAATTTATTAGGGAGTTTGAAATAACCCAAAGCTTCGTAAATTTGACATCTTGCCTCTGTCAGAAACAGGCAAGATGCCTGTTCCACAAGGAGTTAGAAACAGGCAAGATGCCTGTTCCACAAAGAGTTAGAAACAGGCAAGATGCCTGTTCCACAAAGAGTTAGAA
>NZ_JAUBTI010000132.1:2119-16192 GCF_036702415.1 Microcoleus sp. D3_18a_C4
ACAAAGAGTTAGAAACAGGCAAGATGCCTGTTCCACAAAGAGTTAGAAACAGGCAAGATGCCTGTTCCACAAAGAGTTAGAAACAGGCAAGATGCCTGTTCCACAAAGAGTTAGAAACAGGCAAGATGCCTGTTCCACAAAGAGTGAATTTTTTGTGGGGAGTAGGGGTTGGGCTTCTAGCCCGCCCCAAAATAAATTAAAGGTGAGAAATATGCAATTAGACAAGATGCGACAGCGCGAACAAAAAACCGGATGGATATTAGTAGCACCAGCTTTGATAATTCTGATGCTAGTATTTGCTTACCCAATATTGCGCGCTTTTTGGCTGAGTTTATTCACCCAAAACCTCGGTACAGAATTAAAACTGGTTTTTTCTGGTTTTGCTAACTACAGTCGAATGTTAGGCGACGGGCGTTTCTGGCAAACTTTAGGCAACACCACAGTATTTACTGTCGCCTCTGTTGTGCTGGAATTAATTCTCGGTATGGGCATTGCCTTAGTCTTAAATCAATCCTTCGCAGGGCGCGGCATTGTTCGCACAATCTCCTTGCTACCTTGGGCGCTGCCCACTGCATTGATGGGAGTAGCTTGGGCGTGGATTTTTAACGACCAATACGGCGTAATTAACGACATTTTGAGGCGATTGGGATTGATTCAAAATAGCATTAGCTGGCTGGGAGATCCGACTTTGGCAATGATGGCAGTAATTACAGCAGATGTGTGGAAAACTACGCCCTTTGTCAGCTTGCTTTTGCTAGCCGGATTGCAATCAATTCCCGGTGATTTGTACGAAGCCCACGCGATTGACGGCGCGAGTAGCTGGCAGAGTTTCCGTCAAGTTACGGTGCCCCTGCTGATGCCGCAAATTGTGATTGCTGTGCTGTTTCGATTTGCCCAAGCTTTCGGCATTTTTGACTTGATTCAGGTGATGACGGGAGGGGGGCCGGCGGGGGCAACGGAGACGGTTTCTATCTACATTTACAGCACGGTAATGAGGTATTTAGACTTTGGGTACGGGGCGGCTTTGGTGGTGTGTACTTTTTTGCTGTTAGTGGCAGCAGTTGCGATCGCCGCTTACCTGTTATCGAGAGCCCGCGCCAATGCAGCAGGAGGAAACTAAGACGATTTTAGATTTTGGATTTTGGATTTTAGATAACCAACAGTTGCACTTTTATCTCATTGGTATAAATTATGTCGATCGCCCGCGAACAACCTACCAAAAAAACCTTTAACATCCGGCAATTAATCTTGCCAATCTCAGCGCTCTTAATCGTCGCATATTTCCTTGCACCTATTATCTGGCAAGTGCTAACTTCTTTCAAAGTAAATGCGGATATTTCGGCGATTCCCAACGTCTACATTCCCAAACGAATTACTTTCGAGCATTACCTGTCCCTCTTCCAGCGCCGCCCGTTTGCACTTTACATTTTAAATAGCGCTTTTGTTTCCATTACTTCAACATTGCTGTGTTTAGCAGTAGGCGCTCCCGCAGCTTACGCTTTAGCCCGGTTGCGCCTGTGGAGCGAGAAAATCATCCTGGCAACTGTGACGATTGTAACCCTGTTTCCGGCGGTGCTGCTATTTTTGGGACTGCTGGAAATTGTCAAAGCTTTGGATTTAGGCAATAATTATTTAGCATTAATTATTCCTTACACTGCGATCAATTTGCCACTGACAATTTTGGTGATGCGGAGTTTCTTTCAACAGTTGCCCAAAGATTTGGAAGATGCCGCTAAAGTTGACGGATACAACACTTTTCAAATGCTGTGGCAAATCGTGCTACCGATGACATTTCCCGCGTTAGTCACAACGGGAATTTTAACATTTATTTCAGCTTGGAACGAGTTTATATTTGCACTGACATTTATGACTCGCGAATCTCTGAAAACTATTCCCGTCGCAACTGCTCAACTCAGCGGGGTGTCAGTCTTTGAGATTCCTTACGGGCCGATCGCCGCAGCTACCGTTTTGGGAACTTTGCCCTTGGTTTTGCTGGTTTTGGTGTTCCAGCGGCGCATAGTTCAGGGTTTAACTGCGGGGGCGGTAAAAGGATAAATCGATTTTAGATTTTAGATTTTAGATTTTAGATTGGAGAGTAGTCAGTAGTCAAACAAGCAACAGAAGATTAATCCGTGTATCCGTGTTTATCCGTGTCGTGCTGTTCTTACCAATTTCCAATTACCCATTAAAAATCATGGCAAAATTGCAACTAAAAAACCTCAATAAAACCTACAGCCCTAAAGTAGTTCCCGTAAAAGACATTAGTTTGGATGTCAGCGAAGGGGAATTTCTGACTTTGCTGGGGCCGTCTGGGTGTGGCAAATCTACGACGCTGCGGTTAATTGCAGGGTTGGAACAGCCGACTAGAGGCGAGATTAGAATTGGCGATCGCAATGTCACTTATCTCAGACCGGGCGATCGCGATATTGCAATGGTTTTTCAAAGTTACGCGCTGTATCCGCACATGACAGTATACGAGAATATGGCATCGAGCCTCAAACTTCGCAAAATCTCCTCCAGCGAAATCAATCGGTTAGTGACGGAAGTTGCGACATCCCTCGGATTGACGGAATTAATCGATCGCAAACCCGGAAAACTATCAGGCGGACAGCGGCAGCGAGTCGCCCTCGGCCGCGCATTAGTGCGCCAACCGGAAGTATTTTTGCTCGACGAACCTTTGAGCAATCTCGACGCATTATTGCGGGAAAAAGTTAGGGCCGAACTCAAACAATTGTTTTCCTCTCAAAAAGCTCCTGTAGTTTACGTCACTCACGACCAAACCGAAGCAATGACGCTTTCAACAAAAGTCGCAGTTCTCAACAGCGGCAACGTGCAGCAACTAGACCCGCCACACTTAATTTATACCCGTCCTGCCAATCAGTTTGTAGCCGGTTTTGTGGGCAGCCCGCAAATGAATTTGCTCGTGCTTAAATGCCAGGGCAATTTTGCTAAGTTGGGGGATTTTGGAGTTCCACTCCCAAATATGCCGACTGTGCCGCCAGAAATTGTGTTGGGAATTCGCCCGGAACACGTCGGCTTTGCAGATGCAGAGGCCGGCAAGATGTCGGCCCCAGAGGCAATTAAAGGTGAGGTTTTTTTAGTGGAAAACTTGGGGATGCAAAATTTAGTTAGCGTCCGAGTTAAAGGTGTGGAGTCAGTAACGGTGCGGGCTTTGCTGCCAAATGACCGCCACTGGAATTCCGAAATTGTAGAGCTGGTTTTTCCGTCTCAGTTGCTGCACTGGTTTGACGTGAAAACGGGCGATCGCTTGCAATAAGAATTTGCCCTGCATAGCATCATTGATTAAAAATTGTCTAACCCTGTGCTGAAAAATATTTTTTTTGCTTATAACTAAGTTATGACTTTAGTTAGAGGTAGAACTCTTTGGCGGCTGTTAAGGTGATATTCATGTGTGAAAAAGCTAATTGACTGACAAATAGGTGGCGTGTTTACCAGATTTTATCGCTAACCTATAACTCTATTTAGGTGGTTAATCGCAAGTAAAAGCTAAGTTGGCTAGACCTCGCCTTAGCTGCTCATCTTGGAGCCAGTCAATTAGATGAAAAAATGTTCAAAATTATCACCAATCTACTTCGGGAGTATTACTGAGATGAATTTGATTTCCACAGCCATTGCTCGCATCAGTTCCCTGCTTAAGGGCTTTCAACTCAAGAGTTTTTTGAGTGTTGTCCTAGTCGGTTTTCTGCTGCTAACAACAAATGTTGATTCGGGAAGCAGTAACAAAGGTTTTGGCGCGCAAGCCAGCTCAAAGGCCGATCTAAACAATCCTGAAAGACCCCAAACAACACGGGAATGGAGGCAAGAAGCTCGCGAAACATCAGACTCTCCGGGCGAACGAGTTCAGAAGATTGGGCAAGAGGCAGGAGCAGCCGTGAAAGAATTCGGGGAGATGTACCAAGACACTGCTAAGAGAAGTATCCGCGAATTAAAGGATTAGTAGCTCCAACTAAAAAAATAGACCTCTTGCAAAAATCCTTTCATCAATTGATGGGACGGGCAAGATGCCCGTCCCACAAGAGTTATTTTTTCTTGTGGGATGGGCATCTTGCCCGTCCTAATTATTTTTGCAAGAGGTCTAATATAACACTGAGAAACCTGATTGCTTTGGGGGCGTAGGCAAGAGTGCTCGCCCTTCCGGGTTTCTCCACACCTGAAAAGTTTGACGTTTAAATAGGTTGAGCTACTGAAGCTGCTGTGCATCTAATTTGACAGTCAATTTTTCTACAATTATTGTGGGACGGGCATCCTGCCCGTCTCTGTATTCAATTTAGATGCGTAGCAGCTTAATACGACAGACGCAATCAAGTAGGCGAGCATAAATAAACTAGAACAGATGCTCAAAAACCCAGTTTCTCAGGTGAAACTGGGTTTTTGAGTTGGAAGTCTTTTATGTTAAATTAAATCAAATTTGCGTTAAAAACCCGTTGATCAGACTCGGTGGTTAAAACTGAGATATTGCAGTAAGCTGAAGTGCATTTAAATTGTAGAGTCAAATTTAAGAAAAGTCTTGTGGGGAGTAGGGGTTGGGCGTCTCGCCCGCCCAAAAAATACAATTTAGATGCCCAACAGCTTATTCTCAATCAGCATTTCAAGGGCACGCTAGAAACAACAGCCCACCATATAGAATTTCCGCGTAATTCCTGATGAATAAACATCTTAACAGTCTTTGCTTTACCTGCCTGCTGTTCCTCCTGCCTGTTTGTCCTGCGACAATTGCCGGCGCTCAACTTCCCGAAACTTCGGAGACTAATGCCAAGCAAACAAATCTCCTCAAAAATGAACTGTTTTTTGGCTTAACCAAACCGGGAGACGAGACAATTTCTGAATCCGAATGGTAGGAGTTTGTCAAGGCGGTTATTACCCCTCGCTTTCGGGAAGGGCTAACCGTATTAGACGGCTCCGGGCAGTTTCTCAACAAATCGGGAATTCTGATTAGAGAAAACTCTAAAATAGTTATTTTAATTTATGAAAGTAGTCCTGAAAAAAATCAAGCTATTCATGAAATTATCGAAACTTACAAGCGCACTTTCCAGCAAGAGTCAGTGCTGCGGGCAACCAGCGAAGTTAAGGTTTCTTTCTGATTGGGTCATCGAATCAGCGTATTTATGATATTATTTGTGGTAATCAAGGTCATACCCTCAAAGATAAGTAGGGTGCGGGTGCAAGCAAAATCATAATTTTTGGGTATCGATCGCACACTGCAAAAAATCGTTAGAAAAACCTGCCCGGGAGAAAACAAAAACATGATGAACGACGGCAACCAAAAAGCTGAAGCGCCTGAAACCGAGGATGCACAAAATTTGTCCGGCATGGCGAAAGCTTTTCTTGTGAACGTGGCTTGGTCTTACGCCGAGGCATTGGAGCGAATGAAACGATCGCGAAATCCACAGGAACCCGCGCCGGAATCTCCGACAGAACAAGTCGAACCCGATACTGAAAAAAATTAATGAAAGGCTATTAATGCGATCGATTTGCCAAACTATCTGGGAGTGCGATCGAACGCAATAGTCAATTAGCTGTTTTGAGTTAAGAACAATCTACTCAGAACAGCGAACTGTGCAGCTTAAGCCGAATTTGTATTGGATTTTACAATAAAAAAAAACTGAAAGCCCCGTGACCCTTCAACAAGCTCAGGAAAAGCTTTAGTTTGGGGATGACAACTGCGTTGCAGGTGGGAACCGCAACCTATATCTATCCTTAAAAGGGATTTAAACTAAACAAAGTACGGTTTTACCGCTACAGTGTACAAAACAAATAACCAATTTTTAGATCGGTCTCATGTCTAATTCAAAAATGATTGGCAAAGCGATCGCAGGTGGCCTTTGCTTCGGCATCCTCGCCAGCTTCACCGCTTCACACGGCCCCGCATCCGCAGCAGCACCAATAATTGCCCAAGAAACAGCAGCCCCGGCCGCTAGCACCATCGACCAGCAACTCCTAGGCCAATGGCAAGGCACAGTCGCCTCCGGTCAGTCTTTCACCTTCGTCTTTGCCCCAGAAGGCAAATTGTTTCTCATGGCGAAAGGCCCCGATGGAGCCGCCCGCGCCAAAGAAATGAGGTACAAAGTTAATCTCGGTGAAAAACCGATGCACATTGATGTCGGCCTCAGCAGCACAGAAACCGTTCAGACTGTTTTTGAATTGACTTCCGAAGGTCAAATGCGCCTTCAGTTGCAAGGCACCAATCCCGGACAGGCGAGGCCTAATTCCTTAAACGAGCAGGCAACCGTGTTTAAAAAGGTCTCCGAGGCCACTGCACTGCCTGCTGACACTCAAGTCATCGGTTTTTAAGGAAAATTACTCACAGGCAGAAGGCACTCCAGTAGTTCTGAGTTTTGAGTTTTAAGTTATAAACAATTTAAAATTCAAAACTCATGCACAGTGAAGCGTTGCGAGGAATGTTAGCTTTCGCCATCTGTTATGCAAAGCAACCTTAAAATTTTCCCACTGCCTTCTGCCTTCAACAGGCCCTGCTACAATCCACTTAATCTCCCTTTAATTTTTGCCATAGACTTCCATGAGTGAAACCGTCCTAGAAGTTCGCAACCTGCGGGTTCAATTTCAATCTGCGGACGCAGGCGATGCGTCTGCAACCGTCAAAGCGGTTGACGGCATTTCCTTTGAGGTCAAGCGAGGGCAAACTCTGGGCATCGTGGGAGAGTCGGGGTCGGGAAAATCGGTAACATCCCTGGCTGTGATGGGTTTGCTTTCGAGTTCCTCAACGAAAATCGATGGCGAAATTTGGTTTTATTCGACAAAAGACGGCGCTAGCAATGGGCCCCTTAATCTGCTGGAAATGCCGGACAGGGAAAAACAAACATACCGGGGCAGCCAGATTGCGACGATTTTTCAAGAGCCGATGAGTTCGCTAAATCCCGTTTATACGATCGGATTTCAACTCACAGAAGCCATTTGTTTGCACCAACAGGTGTCGCAGACAGAAGCGCGGCGCCAAGCTGCTTCTCTGCTGCAAGAGGTGAAGCTGCTACCGGGCGACGATGAGCTCAGGCAGAGGTGTTTGGCTTTGCGACAAGAAGCGGTTCGGGAGGACGATCGCGATTTGATGCAGCTCGTCAACGGCCAAAAACAAGCTATGCTCGATCGCTACCCCCACGAACTCTCAGGCGGTCAAATCCAGCGCGTGATGATTGCAATGGCCATTTCTTGCAATCCAACTTTATTAATTGCTGATGAACCTACCACGGCTTTGGACGTAACCGTGCAGGCAACAATCTTAGCTTTGCTGCGGGAGTTGCGCGACTCTAGAGGCATGGCAATGATTTTTATTACCCACGATTTGGGCGTCATTGCTGAAATTGGCGATACGGTGGCGGTGATGTACCGGGGCAAGATTGTTGAGTGCGGTGCGATCGAACAAATTTTCAGCAATCCCCAACATCCTTACACAAAAGGTCTGTTAGCTTGCCGCCCAACTCTCGATCGGCAAAGGCGCCGCTTGCCGACAGTTTCCGATTTTATGGATGTCACCACAAATGCTAGCGGCGAATTAGTAATTGTCGAGAAAAATGCCGATTTAGACGGCGACAACAGCGGGGGAAATCCCGCTTTTGCCACCGGAAAACCGCCTCGGCTGCCGAATATTTCCGAGCCTTTGCTAGCTGTTGATAACTTGCGAGTCGGTTTTCCGGTGCAGGGAATGTTTGGCGAAACTAAACGCTTATTTATGGCGGTAAACGATATTTCTTTTGAGGTTTACCCTGGCGAGACTTTGGGTTTGGTGGGTGAGTCTGGCTGCGGCAAATCAACTTTGGCGAGAGCTTTGCTGCAATTAATTCCGATCGCCAGCGGTCAAGTGTTTTTTGAAGGTCAAGAAATTACGCCTCCTGCGAAAAGTAGTTCGGCATCGCAGTGGATGGCTAATTATCGGATGAAAAAAGAGTACGATCGCAAATTGCGGTGGCTGCGGCGCGATCTGCAAATTATTTTTCAAGACCCTTTTAGTTCTCTCGATCCGCGCCTAAATGTTGGGGATGCGGTGATGGAACCGATGGTGATTCACCGCTTTGGTAAGAACCACAAAGAACAGCGCGAGCGCGCGGCTTATTTGTTGGAGAGAGTGGGTTTAAATCCCGATTTTATGCGGCGCTACCCTCACGAGTTTTCGGGCGGACAGCGGCAGCGAATTTGTATTGCTAGAGCTTTGGCTTTGAATCCTAAGTTTATTATTTGCGATGAGTCGGTTTCGGCATTAGATGTGTCGGTGCAGGCGCAAGTTTTAAATTTGCTGAAGGAGTTGCAAACAGAGTTTGGACTGACTTATATTTTTATTTCTCACGATTTGAGCGTGGTCAAGTTTATGAGCGATCGCGCGATCGTCATGAACAAAGGTAAAATCGAAGAAATTGGCACTGCCGAGCGCATTTACCGCCAACCGCAGCAAGCTTACACGCGGCAACTCATAGCTTCTATTCCTGCGGGGAATTTGGAGCGAATTCGGCAACAGCAATTAGGCCGCAAATCTGCTTTGGGTGCTGTGGCGCCTTGGCCCCCATCGCCTGCTGATGAATCACAACAAAATTGATATCTAGTGTTTTAAACTCGTATCAATTACCTATTGCCCGTTAACAATTACCAATTACTAATTAGCCCTTACGCGCGAAAATAGGAGTGCAACGAAAAAATGCTACCAATATTTTTGTCATTTTATCTTCAGAAATCCGCAGTTTATCTTTATTGTAACTTCATAATTTATTGTCAAATTCAACCTGCTTGAACTTGACTAATATTCCGGGTTGTTCAACCCACAGCCAGCGCGCTCCACGCAGTATTTTCCTACATCAAACCCGGTCATTCCTGGACGATAAAAGTGGTATAACACGCTACTATAACGCGGTAAGCTGCTTCAGCAGAACCCTACATAATTAGGTTCTGCGTCCAGGATTAGCTAGATTAGGCTAAATGTCCAATGACTAAGAACAATAAGTAGCGTAGTATTATAGATAAACTCTCTCTATGAGTCGGAAAAAGTAGAAAATGCCCACCCCAGCTAAAAAGAGATTGCTCCCTAATTCCGTAAATACACTTAATTATCTCGTGAGGTTGCGTAGATTTACGCAAATTTTAAAAGGCTAGATTTCGACAGCTAGGAAAGTTTTACAATATTTAAACAGCTTTATTGTAATTTTGGCTCACCACAGGTAAAACGGGATCAAAAGTAAAAAAATGAAATCTTCTGTTCGTATCGAAGAATCAAAAAGCACTAAATTCTCGAACTTACTGCACCTGTTGTGGACAAAAATTACCGCAGCAGTCACCAGAATAGAAAAGGCAGAAGGCAGCAAGGAGTATGAAAAAAAAATTAGCGTAGGGACGATCGCCCCTGGCAGTGTATTCTCAATTTTGATAATTGTACTGCTTGTCTTAAATGGGTGGCTCGTAGCTGGCAACGGTGATAATTTCTACGATAGCCCACTCGCCCTGGGATTTTTGGGAATAGCAAATATTGTCTTTTTGGCGGTATCGGCGCACTCAAACACCTCTTGCGCCCTCGCCGGAAGCGATCGCCCATCCAGCGAACCCAACGGGGGCGATCGCTTTTTTAGCCTCTCGCCAGATATGCTGTGCGTCATTGGTTTTGACGGTTATTTCAAACGCATCAACCCAGCAGCAGAAAAAATCCTCGGCTATTCCGAAGCCGAAATGGTTGGCCAACTCTTCATTGAATTCGTGCATCCCGACGATCGCGAAGCTACTCTAAAACAAGCTGAAAGTATTGCTGCGGGGAATAATACCGTTGGGTTTGAAAACCGCTGGCGCTGTCGAAACGGGTCTTACAAGTGGATAGCCTGGACTGCTACCCCTTTCTGCGAGGAAGAATTGATGTATGGTATCGGCCGCGAAATTACCGATCCCAAACTCGCCCAACAGTCCCTCCAGCAAAGCAATTCTATTTTGCGATCGGTGATTGAAAGTACGCCGGATGTCATTTTTGTCAAGGACATTCAAGGTCGCTACGCGATCGCTAACTCCGTTGCTGCTGACTGGCTCTCAACATCAGTGGAGGCAATGATCGGCAAGGACGATACAAATTTCTTTCCCCCAGAAATAGCCCAGCAAATTATCGAAGCCGACCGCAGGCTCGTGACAGCGGGAGAATATTTAAATTATGAAGAAATTGTACCAAAAAATGGCGAAAATCGGACGCTACTAACAACAAAATGCCCTTGGAAAGACGCCGAAGGAAATATTATCGGCGTAGTTGGCGTATCTCGCGACATCAGCGATCGCAAAGAAATAGAAGCAGCGCTAATAGAGAGCAACATCCTGTTTGAAAATGTAATCGAAAGTACAGGCGACAGCATTTTTGTCAAAGATACTCAGAGCCGCTACCTATTGCTCAATTCTACGGCGGCGGGAATTATTGGCTTGCCAAAATCAGAAATTATTGGCAAAAAGGATGCAGAATTATTTCCGCCGGAGATTGCACAGATGCTGGTGGAAAATGACCGCCGGATCTGGCAATCAGGTATTGAGGAAACGATCGAGGAAGTAGTAAAAGACAGCGAGGGCAACATCCTGACAGTTCTTGCTACCAAAAGTCCTTTGCGCGATCGAGCTGGAAACATCACGGGTGTAGTGGGAGTTGCTCGCGATATTAGCGATCGCAAAAAAGCAGAAGCAGCGCTGCAAGAAAGCCAGCGTTTTATCGAACAAATTGCCAATGCTACTCCGAATATTCTCTATCTCTACGACGAGATCGAGCAGCGAAATGTGTACAACAACCGCGAAATCACTGTCGCGCTGGGCTATACCGTCGAAGAAGTTCAAAAAATGGGCAGCAGTCTGTTGCCGACCATTATCCACCCTGATGATTTAGCTAAATTTCCAGAATATTTGCAGCCATTGGAAACTGCTCCCGACGGCGAAGTTGGTGAGTACGAATACCGGGTGCGCGACAAAAATGGCTGTTGGCGCTGGCTAGTCAGCCGGGAAATTGTGTTTAGCAGAACAGAGGAGGGAAAAATTAAGCAGCGTCTCGGTGCTGCTACGGACATTACAGAGCGCAAAATAGCAGAACAAGCTTTAGCAGAACAATTAAAACTTTCTTTATTCACAGCAGATGTGGGAATTGGTCTAACTCAAAACCAGACTTTGCTTGCAACTTTGCAATATTGCGCCGATGCAGTTGTGCGCCATTTGGATGTTGCCTTTGCTCGGATTTGGACGCTGAATCAAGAGGGAAATGTATTGGAACTGCAAGCAAGCGCGGGGATGTATACTCGCATTGACGGCGCTCACAGCCGCATTGCTGTCGGTGAGTTCAAGATTGGTTTAATCGCCCTGGAGCGACAACCTCACATCACTAATTCTCTCCCAGAAGATCCTCACATCAAGGACAAAGAATGGGCGGCGCGTGAAGGAATGGTGGCTTTTGCTGGATATCCGCTAATTGTTGACAATCAGTTGCTGGGAGTTATGGCGATGTTTGCTCGCCAGGAGTTGAACGAATCAACGCTGATTGCTTTGGCGTCAAGTGCCGATGCGATCGCCCTTGGAATTAAGCGCAAACAAACAGAAGTTGCTCTCGCCACACAAAAGCAAACTTTGAGGGCAATTATTGACAACGCTCCGATCTGGGTATGGATGGCAAATGCTAGCGGGCGGATGTTATTAGTTAACAAAACTTTCTGCGAAGATGTGGCTATACCTGAATCAAGATTTTTAGCAGCCTCTCACTATTCCGAAGTTTTGGGCTTAGAACAATCTGCTAACTGCATGGCATCTGACGCGCAAGCGTGGAGCCAAGATATTCCATGTTATACGGAAGAAATTATAGAGCTTACTGATGGTGAATATCACCAGTTTGACACAATTAAAACTAAGGTCAAAGATGATTGTGGTAACGCGATCGGCTTAATCGGTTTGGGTTTGGACGTTACCAAACAAAAAGAAGCTCAAAGACAGTTGCAAAAGTCGGAAGCGAGATTCCGCAAATTAGCGGAGCAGGAAGCGCTGCTGAACCAGCTAGCTAGCAATATCCGCGAATCTCTGGATTTAGATACTATTTTAGCAACAACCGTGCAGCAAATTCGCGACTTGCTGCAACTCGATCGCTGTCAGTTTATCTGGTATTTACCCGACGCTTCGCCGCCGGTTTGGAATGTGAGATACGAGGCAAAGAATGCCGATTGGCCCTCGCGTTTGGGTTTATATCCTGTCGAGCCAACTGCTTCTATGGGTGAGCGGATTGCCAATTTGGAAATAATTCAGATCGACGATGTTGAGGCATTAACAGATCCAGCCGAACGGGAATTTTTAATGTCTGTAGGGCTCAATTCTCTGCTGGACATTCCCCTTCAAACACAGTCGGGTCAAATTGGCGCGATCCTCTGCGGTGCTTGCAGCGGGGTGCGGCTGTGGAGAGACGAAGAAGTGGAACTGTTAATGGCAGTAGGAACTCAATTGGCGATCGCCATTAATCAAGCCGAACTTTACGAAAAATCTCGCCTCGCCGCCGCCGAATCAAAAGCAGCAGCAATGCAGCAAAAATTGCTCAACCAGCTAGGCAGTCAAATCCGCGCTTCTCTAGATTTAGATACTATCTTGGCAACAACTGTGCGGCAAATTCGCGACTTGCTGCAACTCGATCGCTGTCTGTTTATGTGGTATACGCCCGAGGCCGAGACGCCCGCTTGGGATATCATCCACGAAGCTAAAAATGATGACTTGCTCTCGCTTTTGGGTTATTACCCTGCTGAGGTAACGGGGACGCTGGCGCAAAAGATAGCTAATTTGGAAATCTATCAAATAGATGATGTTACAACTTTCAGCGATCCAGTAGAAAGGGAATTCTTTTTGCAGGTGGGTTACAAGTCTGTCTTGGATTTGCCGGTTAAGAGTGCAGGGGGTTTAACTGGAGTTGTTGGCTGCACTTCTTGCCGCGAGATCCACAGGTGGACAAAAGACGAAGTGGAGTTGCTATCGGCAATTTGCGATCAATTGTCGATCGCCATCAGTCAAGCGGAACTCTACACTCAAAGCGTCGATTCAGCCCGGATAGCGCAAGAACAAGCAGCCAAACTCGAAGTAACTCTGTGCGAACTTAAGCTTGCTCAAACCCAGCTCGTGCAGGCAGAAAAAATGTCGAGTCTCGGTCAGATGGTAGCAGGAATTGCCCACGAAATCAATAACCCGGTTAGCTTTATCTTCGGCAATCTTACCTACACAGAAGAATACGCCAGAAACTTGATGAAACTGGTGCAAATGTATCGAGATGAATACCCGGAACCTTCTCCAGCGATTCAGGAGGAAATAGAAGTTTTAGAACTGGATTTTGTGCTAGAGGACTTGCCTAAAATGCTGTCTTCTATGCAGGTGGGAGCTACTCGCATCCGGGATATCGTGCGGAGTTTGCGGAATTTCTCTCGCCTCGATGAATCTGACATGAAAAAGGTTAACATTCACGAAGGCATCGACAGCACATTGATGATTTTAGAACACCGTCTGAAAGTTCAGCCGGATCGCCCAGCAATTCAACTCGTTAAAGAATACGGGCAATTGCCACTGGTGGAGTGCTACGCCGGACTGTTGAATCAGGTGTTTATGAATATTATTGCTAACGCTATTGACGTTTTACAACCACCGCTCGAAAATCCGGGAATTATCCGCATTCGTACAGAGGTAGAAGGTACTCTCGCTGTGATTAGAATTGCTGATAACGGTGCAGGGATGACCGCTCAAGTCAAGCAGCGGATATTTGACCCTTTCTATACTACAAAACCAATAGGTTCGGGGACGGGGATGGGTTTAGCGATTTCCCATTCAATTATTGTCGAAAAACATAAAGGTGAAATCAATTGTATTTCTGCTGTAGGGAAAGGAACTGAATTTACGCTCAAGATTCCGATTAAAAGCACAGAAAATTAAATTGTTTTTCGGCAAAATTAGTAAGGTGCCTCAATCGATTTTAGATTTTAGATTTTAAATTTTAGATTTTAGATTGACCCCAGGGATAAGGGAGCATCTCAGTTTTGTAAAAAGCATTTTTTTTATTGTAGTGCGAGCGTCCCCGCTCGCGTATTGTACAATACG
>NZ_JAUBTI010000133.1:0-2470 GCF_036702415.1 Microcoleus sp. D3_18a_C4
TGGCGCTTTCGCGCTGCTGTAAGGTTGTTGTCATTTGTTTATGATTGCTTTATTTGGTTTTCAATGTTCGTGACGGCCTTGTGTTCCGCCATGTAAATAAACATAAAGCATATTCTCAGGTTTGTAAAGTTTTTTAACAACAGATTAACTAATGAAAGTTATAAGCTTAAGTTATCAATATGAATAAAACTGGATAAAGGGGTAAGAATGCACAAAAAAGTAGGTAAAGCCTGGAAGCGCGTCGCCTTCAGGCATGGAAATATTAAGATACAGACTTCTGCTGGCTAGGTATCATAATGAGAGCCCAATAGGGAACTTCAGCGGGCTCGACATCTGCGATCGCCCGAATTCGCTGATTCGGCATAGTTGCGCGTTCTATATACAAAGCTCGATCGAACTGTCCCAACTCAATCAGCACGTCCCGGACTTTCGCAAAATGCCGGCCCAGCTTAATAATCACAGCAGCATCAACAACCGCCAGTCGATCGCGCAAAACCTCAGCCTCCAGCGTCGCAGGCATAATACTTAACACATCGTTACGATAAGTCAGCGGCACTCCCAACGCCGCCGCACTCGCCATTGTCGAAGAAATTCCCGGCACAACTTCAGTGGTAAATCTCGCCGACAAACGGTTGAATAGATACATAAACGAGCCGTAGAGAAAAGGCTCGCCCTCACATAGCACCGCCACATCCCGCCCCTCGCTCAGATGTGCCGCAATTTTCTCGGCAGCAATATCATAATAAGGTTGAGACGATCGCGTCGGACTAAAAGGCAGCGGCATCGGAATCTCAATTTGCTCCGGGCGCAGATAATCAGCGACGATCGCCCGCGCCAGCACCTTACCATTTTCCATCGCTGGATAGGCAATCACCGGCACCGATTGCAAAATCCGATAAGCTTTCAATGTGATCAATTCTGGATCGCCCGGGCCAATACCCAAACCGTACAATTTACCAGTAGCCTGAGTCATAATTCATCCTTTTTCGCTAACGCATTCACGGCCGCCGTTGCCATTGCACTGCCACCGCGCCGCCCGTGCAACGTAATAAATGGCACTCCCCGACTGTTGGCAGCGAGTTCGGCTTTGGATTCGGCAGCCCCCACAAATCCTACCGGGAAACCCAGAATTAAAGCCGGTTTGGGTGCTCCGGCATCCAACATTTCCAGTAGTCGGAACAAAGCAGTCGGGGCATTGCCGATCGCCACAACCGCACCCTGCAAGCTATCCAGCCATAAATCAAGCGCCGCAGCCGATCGAGTATTTCCTATTTGTCGCGCCAACTCCGGGATTTCGGAATGCCAGAGGGTGCAAATCACCGGATTGTCAGCGGGAAGGCGTTTGCGAGTGATGCCTTCGGCCACCATCCGGGCATCGCACAGAATCGGCGCACCTGCGGAGAGGGCTTGGCGTCCGCAGGTGGCTGCACCGGGGGAAGCTGCTAAATCTGTAACAATATCAGTCATGCCGCAACTGTGAATTAGTCGCACGGCTACCGATTCTAAATCGGGCGGCAAGCTTGACAAATCTGCTTCGGCTCGAATAGTGGCGAAGGATTTGGTGTAGATTTCTGTTCCGTCTCGAATGTAGTCAATCATTGTTTAAAACTGCTATGGGAAGTTTGTGGGATTTTTGAAAGAGATTTTTTGAATGAACCGCCAAGAGGGAAAGGACGCGAAAGAAGAAAGATCCAGAAAGATAGAAAGAGAAATAATTAAAAATTGTCAGTTTTCATGGGATATTTTTTCACTTTCAATTCCGATTTTCGCTGCTGAACAACTCCTGCAATTGGTCGATCGCCTGCCGATCGACAAACTCACCAAATGACTCCAAAGGGTCTCGAAACCGCTGATACACCCGCAACATTCGCTCGATCGCACCGGGCATCTCGATCGCACTCACCGCCTGAAAAATTGGTCGCCCGAACGGCAAATCTTTTCTACCCGCATAAATGTCGTAACCTTCGATAGTTTCGTCTCCTCGCTCAATCTGAATTCCCACCAGCGTGATATCAAGTGGCTGGTGCTGGGCGCAGGACTTTTGGCAACCGCTGAAATGAATGTTAATCGGCAGGTCGATCGTCAATTTTTGCGCTAAATCCCTCGCCATTGCTAGGGCGTGACTTTGAGTATCTGTCGCCGCCGACGCACAGCCGCTGCTGCCGGCACAAGCCACCAAGCACGAATCTAGGCGACTCGCCGACGAGTGCAATCCCAAATCGGCGATTTGCTGTTTTACCTCAAAAAGCTGGGAGTTGGGGATATCAGAAATCAACAGATTTTGCCACGGCGTAAGTCTCAGGGTACCGCTGGCTAGATTTTGGGCTAAATTTGCCAAATTCCGCAGTTGTTTTGATTCTAGCCTACCGAGAGGCAGCGCAATTCCCATGTACGAGAAATCCGACTGTCGCTGAGGGTGGATGCCGAGATGTCGGGATTGTTCGATCGCCCTTGCAGATGAGTCGATGGA
>NZ_JAUBTI010000133.1:2570-16183 GCF_036702415.1 Microcoleus sp. D3_18a_C4
TCGGGCGGGCAAGATGCCCACCCCACAAGGAAATTCACTCTTTGTGGAACAGGCATCTTGCCTGTTTTTGGGAAAGGCGATCGATCGGGCGGGCAAGATGCCCACCCCACAAGGAAATTCACTCTTTGTGGAACAGGCATCTTGCCTGTTTTTGGGAAAGGTACAAGATGTGAATTGCCATAAAAATGGTAAATTCTGCTGTACTTTTTCTAGATAACTTTCAGTGCCCCAATCTGCCAGCAGGTGACGCAAACGCGGTTTTTTGCCATCAATTCGAGGTCGATTTTTGGTGTATTCAAGATAGGCGCTAGCCAGGGCGGCTAATACTGAAATACATTGCGATTCTGGGATTAAAATTCCTGTATCGCCGTTTAAATGCAGCCGAAAAAAGATTTCTGATTGGGTTGAAAGCCCTTCAGCAGCTAATAAAATATCGTTGCGTAAAGCCTGGATCGAAACCGATTCCCCACCATCCAAGCCAATACTGAACTTAGGCGAAAGTTCCGACAACTCGGAATGTGTTTGCAGGTAATCATCCCAAGCTTTCACTAGCGGGCGAGTATCGAGTAACTGCTGGCGATCGATCCCTGCTGTCGGGCTTGCCATAATATTGCGAATCGGGTCAACTTCAACGCGGCGAGACGCTATCCCCAATTCCTGCAAGCGGTTCCAGACTTCCGGGGCAATTTCCGAGTTCACTTCTCGGATTTGCAAATTTGCCCGATTTGTCACTTGCAAACAGCCGGTACTGTATTGATCTGACAAATCGGCGATCGTCCGACACTGCTGCGCGTTTAAAATTCCCCCAGGAATCCGCATTCTCGATAAAACTCCGTCTCGGGCTTGGGAACCGTAAAATAAACCCGGACAAGTCGGCAAATCAGTCAAAGCTAACAAATAATCTCCTCCCCGTGCTACGCAGGGAATCCAAAAGTAAACGCCCACAAAGCGCCCCCGAAATCGGCATTCTGACTTTTACAGTTGCGGCACAGCGCCGGAATTGCACCGGACTTTCCCGCTTTCAGGTTTTAGAAAGGTATCACGAGCTGACCCACAGAAAGCAAAACCCTCAACTTTCTTAACAAAACTTCTGGCGATCGCGTCGGGCCCCGCAAGCTACGCCCCTGTCTCTCCTTACATCAGCTTTCCTAATGACCCTCATCAGTTTAACTGTCGCTAAACCCCTTTACAAACGTTAACAATACCGTTAATAATAGAAACATCATCCGAACATTGACAACCAAATACAGCAATCATAAAACCATGACAACAACCTTACAGCAGCGCGAAAGCGCCAACGTCTGGGAACGCTTTTGTGAGTGGGTCACAAGCACCGACAACCGCATATATGTAGGTTGGTTCGGAGTCTTGATGATTCCTACCTTGCTCAGCGCCACCATTTGCTACATCATCGCCTTCATCGCTGCCCCTCCAGTGGACATCGACGGCATCCGCGAACCAGTAGCAGGTTCCTTGATGTACGGTAACAACATCATCACAGGTGCTGTTGTTCCTTCATCTAACGCGATCGGCTTACACTTCTACCCAATCTGGGAAGCAGCTTCCCTCGATGAGTGGTTGTACAACGGCGGCCCTTACCAATTGGTAATTTTCCACTTCCTGATCGGTGTATTTTGCTACATGGGTCGTGAATGGGAATTGTCCTACCGCTTAGGTATGCGTCCTTGGATCTGCGTCGCTTACTCTGCACCAGTTGCAGCAGCAACCGCAGTATTCTTGATCTACCCGATCGGACAAGGTTCGTTCTCTGACGGTATGCCTTTGGGTATCTCCGGTACATTCAACTTCATGATCGTGTTCCAAGCTGAGCACAACATCCTGATGCACCCGTTCCACATGTTGGGAGTTGCTGGTGTCTTCGGTGGTTCTTTGTTCTCCGCCATGCACGGTTCTCTCGTTACTTCTTCCTTGGTTCGTGAAACAACCGAAACCGAATCGCAAAACTACGGTTACAAATTCGGTCAAGAAGAAGAAACCTACAACATCGTTGCAGCCCACGGCTACTTCGGTCGTTTGATTTTCCAATACGCTTCTTTCAACAACAGCCGTTCTTTGCACTTCTTGTTAGGTGCATGGCCAGTAGTCGGCATCTGGTTTACCGCTTTGGGTATCTCCACGATGGCTTTCAACTTGAACGGTTTCAACTTCAACCAATCGATTATCGACTCTCAAGGTCGTGTCATCAATACTTGGGCTGATGTGATTAACCGCGCTAACTTGGGTATGGAAGTAATGCACGAGCGCAATGCTCACAACTTCCCGCTTGACTTGGCTGCTAGTGAAGTCACTCCAGTAGCAATGGTTGCTCCTTCTATCAATGGCTAAGTTTTAGTTTTTGATTAACAAAAAGCGCTCCTAGAAATAGGGGCGCTTTTTGTTTGGGGAAAAATATTTTTATAGACCTGTTTCTGTTAAGAAACTAAGTGATATCAAGTCCGCTTGAGTATTTGTCATTCTGAGTCCTGAAGGAACTGAAGAATCTAGCCCTTTCGGCAACGCGCTTACTTCGTTGCGCTTGACTCATGACAAGTAAGCGTTTGGAGTCAAGCGCTCGCGCGGACATGATATGAGCAACGGCTAATCAAAAAAAAAGAATAGCCAGAACTCCGCAGGAGTTAAAGTGCTGCGGGGATCTAAGGCGCGATCGCATTTTAGGTTGAATTAAGTTGATTTACTTAATAGCCGATCGCCCCATCTAAAATTAATCTAAAAAATTAAAAGGTGAAAAATTAATTTTTCACCTTTTAACTCTCGATTTTGGATTAGCCGTTACTGAACAAACTTCTTGAATGCCAGAGTCACGTTGTGGCCGCCAAATCCAAAAGAATTCGACAGCGCCACATCAACTTTTAGATCGCGGCTTGTATGAGGAACATAGTCCAAATCACACTCAGGATCGGGATTTTCCAAATTAATTGTCGGCGCGATTTTGTCATTGGCGATCGACATTACCGTCGCCACCGCCTCAATTCCACCAGAACCGCCCAAAAGATGGCCGGTCATCGACTTGGTAGAACTAATTGCTATTTTGTAAGCGTGGTCTCCCAAAGTCTGCTTAATCGCTTTTGTTTCAGTAGAATCGTTGGGAAGCGTGCTCGTGCCGTGAGCGTTGATATAGCTCACTTGATCCGGCGTCAAACCCGCATCCTTGAGTGCTAAAGCCATCGCGCGCGACGCACCGTTCCCCCCCGGTACCGGAGAAGTCATGTGATACGCATCGCAAGTTAAACCGTAGCCGACGATTTCTGCGTAAATCTTCGCGCCACGCGCCAGAGCGTGTTCCATTTCTTCTAAAATCAGAATGCCAGCACCTTCGCCGACGACAAAACCATCACGATCGCGATCGAACGGACGAGAAGCATGAGTCGGGTCATCATTGCGAGTCGAAAGCGCTCTCGCCGCAGCAAAACCCGCCACGCACAAAGGTGTCACCGCAGCTTCTGTACCGCCGCAAATCATGGCTTGGGCGTAACCCGCCTGAACTAAGCGAAACGCATCGCCCACGGCATTTGACCCGGCAGCGCAGGCCGTCACCGTGCAAGAGTTCGGCCCTTTAGCGCCCGTGTGAATCGCCGTCAGGCCCGCGGCCATATTCGCAATCATCATGGGAATCATAAACGGGCTGCATCGATCGGGGCCGCGAGTCAGATATATCTCTTGCTGGTCTTCTAAAACCTTCAGGCCGCCAATGCCAGTGCCCAGAATGACACCCACCTGTTCTGCGTTCAGGTCGTTAATCTCAAACTTCGCATCAGCAAGAGCTTGCTTGCTCGCTGACACCCCAAATTGAGCAAAGCGATCCATCCGCTTTGCTTCCTTGCGCTCTAAATAGTCGTGTGGGTCGTAACCCTTCACCTCTGCGGCAAAGCGGCAGTCGTGCCGCGACGGGTCGAATAAGGTGATCGGGCCTATACCATTCTTCCCGGCAAGCAACCCGTCCCAATATTCAGACAAGGTATTGCCGATCGGTGTAATCGCGCCGAGACCCGTGATAACAACGCGCTTACGCTCTAAATTTGTCATGATTTCAGTTTCAAAAAATTAAACACCCAGAACGCAGAACAAAAGAGGAGTTTCCAGTTTTTAACTTCTCTCCTCTTAGGGGAAAAGACAGGTATTTTATGCTTTTGGAGCTGCAAGTTGGCTGCTGATGAAATCTACAGAAGCTTGAACCGTAGTAATTCCTTCGGCTGCTTCGTCGGGAATTTCAATATCAAACTCTTCTTCCAAGGCCATGACCAGCTCTACTGTATCTAAGGAATCTGCTCCTAAATCGTTAGCAAAGTTGGCTTCGGGCTTGACTTCGCTTGGATCGACTTCCAATTGATCAGCCACAATTTTCTTGACTCTAGCAAAAATGTCGTCTTGACTCATAACCTCGTGTCCTCATTGGTTGCTGCGTATCTAATCTTATCCGAAAGGGGGATCGGCAAGAGAAAGGCTGGCCGCTTTTCTAAGTGACACGGGCCAGCGACAATTGGGGCACGGACGATCGCAGCAACCCTACGACTAAGGAAAAAAAACCCCATAGCCCACAATCAATCATCTCGTTTAGCAACCTGATAACGTTGAGGAACCGGATTTTTGGTCGATGGTGCGTCACTCATCAACTCAAAATGCTTGAGAAAAGCTGACAATTGGCTCTTAGCTAGGCGGTGATAGGTTAATTATAAAGAGGGAAAACTAAGCAGGAAGCCTCCCGACTTCGATCGCTCAAGTTTCTTTTCCCGAACCTTGTGTCCCCAGCAGAAACGACTATGCCATCCCAAACTCTCAGATATGCTTACTTTCCCGGTTGTGTTGCTCAAGGGGCCGCCCGCGAACTTTACCTGTCTACCCAAGCACTGACTCAAGCGTTGGGGATTGAACTGGTGGAACTAAAGAAAGCTTCCTGCTGCGGTTCTGGCACTTTCAAGGAAGATTCGCAGTTACTCGAAGATACTGTCAACGCTCGCAATATTGCTTTGGCTGAGGAACTGAATCTGCCTTTGCTGACGCATTGCAGCACTTGTCAAGGGGTAATCGGTCATGTGGACGATCGCCTCAAGGAATCTCAGAAAACCGATCCCAACTACATAGAAAAAGTCAACGGTTTACTGGAAAAACAAGGCTGTTCGCCTTACAAAGGCAGTACCGAGGTGAAACATCTGTTGTGGGCGATCGTTGCAGATTACGGGCTCGACGAGGTGCAGAAGCGAGTCACCCGCAAGCTTTCGGGTTTGAAGTGCGCGTCTTTTTACGGGTGCTACCTGCTGCGAGCTCAGGATAAGCTGCTTTACGATGACCCGCACCAACCGGAATCGATGGAAAATGTGTTTCGGGCGATCGGGGCAACTCCGGTTTACTATCGAGGGCGGACGCAGTGCTGTGGCTGGCCGTTGGCGAGTTATGCCACTAACCAATCTTTTCAGATGGCCGGCAAACATATTCAAGATGCTCTTGACAATGGCGCTGATTGTATGGTAACGCCTTGTCCGCTTTGTCATTTAAATTTGGATTCGCGGCAGCCGGAGGTGGAAAAAGTAATCGGGCGCAAATTGGGTTTGCCGGTGCTGCATTTGTCGCAGTTGGTGGCTTTGGCTTTGGGTGTGGAGCCAAAAAAACTAGGGCTCGATCGACATATTGTTTCCACAAAGCCCGTGTTAGAAAAATTAGGCTTTTAGTCGATCGATTTGCACAGATTTGTAGTAAAGATGTCCGTCCTTGATAACTGCGCTCTAAGGACTGACGTGCTCAGTAGCAACCTACTTTGATAAGACTCCCAGCGTGAATAACTGTGAAGTTTTGTCGCTTTTTCGCGAAGTGCTTCCAGGCACTGCGGTAGACTAACCTTTAATTCTCTGTGCAGGCTATAGCGGTGGCACCTCGCCGTCAAATCTGTTAATTCGCAGAGGCAGCAAATTTTTAGTGACTCGTTGGGAGCCTTTATTCAATGTCTCATTCAGTCAAAATTTACGATACTTGCATCGGCTGCACTCAATGCGTCCGCGCTTGTCCGACTGACGTTTTGGAGATGGTGCCCTGGGATGGCTGCAAAGCAGCTCAGATTGCCTCTTCTCCCCGCACCGAAGACTGTGTAGGCTGCAAGCGTTGCGAAACTGCTTGCCCCACCGATTTTCTCAGCATCCGGGTTTACCTGGGAGCAGAAACCACTCGCAGTATGGGTCTAGCCTACTAAATATCGATCGACACGCCGATCGAATTACGGGCACAAAAGAGGGGGCGATTAAATTGCCCCCTCTTTTTTTGTCGCGGAATCTGCATTCGGGGCCCGAAGAAGGTAAAAATGATAAAACTTGAGTTTTATTGCGATCGCTAAGCAGGAGTAGTACGTTAAATGTGCGGAATCGTTGGCTATATCGGCACGCAAGCAGCAAGCGAGATTTTGCTAGCAGGATTGGAGAAACTAGAATACCGGGGCTACGATTCAGCGGGCCTCGCTACCATCTCCGAAGGAGAAATTACCTGCATCCGAGCAAAGGGCAAATTGCACAACCTCCGGGAAAAGTTAGCAGAGATAGACTCTCTGGCTCCCATCGGCATCGGACACACCCGCTGGGCAACTCACGGCAAACCAGAGGAATATAACGCTCACCCTCACCTAGATAATAGCGGGCGAATTGCGGTAGTTCAAAATGGAATTGTCGAAAATTATCGCGAGTTGCGGGAAGAATTGAAAGCAAAGGGACATAAATTTGTCTCGGATACCGATACAGAAGTTATTCCTCATTTAATAGCTGAATTTTTGAAAGAAGCAAGAAGGGAGAAGGAAGAAGAAAAAGATAAAAAAACCGAGAAAATAGCTGATTTATCGTTTTTGGAAACTGTTTTAAAGGCGGTAAATAAATTAGAAGGAGCTTTTGCGATCGCCGTTATCTGTGCAGATTTTCCAGAGGAAATAATTGTCGCCCGACAGCAAGCTCCTTTGGTGATTGGCTTTGGTGCTGGCGAATTTTTCTGCGCTTCCGACACGCCGGCCTTAGTATCTCACACCCGCACTGTTTTGTCCTTGGAAAATGGCGAATTGGCAAGGCTAACTTCGATGGGAGTGGAAGTTTACAGCTTTGCAGGGGAAAGGCTGAAAAAAAGCCCGCGCATCCTTGGTTGGAGTCCGGTTTTAGTCGAAAAACAAGGCTTCAAACACTTCATGCACAAGGAGATTTACGAACAGCCAGCCGTAGTCCGAGCTTGTTTGGAGGCTTATTTAGACAGCGATTGGCAGCCGGGAAATCCGCGCTCTCCCATCAATCTCAACTTGCCCAAAGAACTTTGCGTCGATGTCGAACAAATTTCAATTCTCGCCTGCGGAACGAGCTGGCACGCATCGCTAATCGGCAAATATTTGTTGGAACAATTAGCTAATATTCCCACTGCGGTGCAGTACGCTTCTGAGTACCGCTACGCACCGGCACCGCTGACAGCAAATACTTTAACTATTGGGGTAACTCAGTCGGGAGAAACGGCGGATACGCTGGCTGCTTTGGGGATGGAACAGCAGCGCCGCGCGGGTTTTACTGATAAATTCCGGGCGAGAATGTTAGGCATTACTAACAGAACCGAAAGTTCGATCGCCCACATGATGCCGCAGGTAATCAATACCCACGCTGGTATAGAAATCGGCGTTGCTGCGACTAAAACTTTTGTCACTCAGTTGATGGCATTCTATTTCTTAGCTTTGGATTTGGCGCACCAGCGGCAAACAATCAGCAGCGAGAGATTGGCAGAAATTATTACTGGTTTGCGCCAGTTGCCGGCAGAAATTGAGAAGTTTTTGGAGATTCAAGAACAGTATGTGGAGGAATTGTCCCACCAGTTTACAGACACCCAAGATTTTATCTTTTTGGGGCGGGGAATTAATTTTCCGATTGCTTTGGAAGGGGCGCTGAAACTGAAGGAAATTAGCTACATTCACGCCGAAGGATATCCGGCGGGAGAAATGAAACACGGCCCGATCGCCCTTTTGGATGCGAAAGTGCCTGTAGTGGCGATCGCCATGCCCGGAAGCGTCTACGAAAAGGTGCTTTCCAACGCTCAGGAAGCGAAGGCCCGCGACGCCCGTTTAATTGGGGTTACGCCCAAGCAAGGTGTGGCGGAAGCCGACATTTTTGACCACGTTTTGCCCGTGCCTTTGGTGGATGAATTGTTGTCACCGATTGTGACAGTGATTCCGCTGCAATTATTGGCTTATCACATTGCGGCGCGTCGGGGTTTGGATGTGGATCAGCCGCGCAATTTGGCGAAATCGGTGACGGTAGAATAAAGGAAGTCATTAGTCAGTAGTCATTAGTCAGTAGTTGGTTGTTGGTTGTTGGTTGTTCCTTCTAATAACCAATAACCGATGCCCGATGCCCGATGCCCGATGCCCGATGCCCGATGCCCGATGCCCGATGCCCTATTCCCTATTCCCTATTCCCTCTGGCTGACTCCGCAAATTGCGGCTAATAGCAACCAGCTTGTAGTATTGAGTCGAAAATCAAACAGCGTCACATCTACAGTGTTAAATAGCGTACAGGCGGCGAAGGCTAATAAATAACTGAAAAAAATTAGGCGATCGGCCGCTCTTACATCTTGACAAACCACCTGATTTGTGCTATTTATTATCAATTTTTGAGGGAGAAATAAAGCATTTTCCGCTACCTCCTGTGTTGCTATTTGCTCGTGTTTAATATCCCCAGGGAAAAGCGGCCAATTCGCCAGCAGCAAAACACCCCTAGCCAAAACCCAACCAACTAAACCCAACAACAAAAGCGTTGCGGGTATTCCCGTTTCCGCCGTCAACATCAGTATCAAACTGTGAGGATGGCCCAGCCATTCTTGCATCTGAGCTTGATAGAGAGGCGTAAAATTTCGCAATCCCCAACCAGTCCAAGGACGCTGCTGAGTCATCGACCAAGCAAATTCCCACTGAGTAGTTCTCAAAGTAGCTGTCGGCCGATTTGGGAACATTTCGTCGGTGAGTCTAGCCCAAAAGAAAGCCGGAACAATTCTTCGTAAAGATTGCCGCAGTGGTTCCGGGCCAAAGGCAGACAAAAAAACTGTGCTAGCCACACTCAAAACCGCAGCTAATAATTTTTTATAACCCACATAAAATGCAAAAGCCAAAACTGCCAAAACTGCCAGTCCCCACGCATTGCGAGAATTAGTAAAAATCAAAGCAACACCATTTCCGATCGCTGCAAAACTTAAAAATAGGAAGCGGTAATTGGGAAGCGGTAATTGGAAAGCGGTAATTGGAAAGCGGTAATTGGGAATCGGTAACTGGGAATTGGTAATTTGCAGTTCATTAATTATTTCCTTCTGCCTTCTTCCCTCTGCCTTCTGCCTTCTGCCTTCTGTCTTCTGCCTTCTGCCTTCTGCCATCCACAGTCCCATTGCTAAAATAAAAGCAATTGTCAGATAGCCAGCTAAAATATTTGCGTACATAAATACAGAAGCCATGCGGCCGGGGGGATTGCCTTTGGGTTCGAGTACCCAGCCAAAAACAGGCTGCAATTGATCGATGCCGCTCCAACCTAAAAATTGCTGTCCCAGACCTAAAATTATCACTGGAATTGAACTAATTACAATCATCCAAGACAATTGCCGCAATTGAGGCAGAGTTTGAATTAAACTGCTGAAAGCGGCAAACAATATAAAGAACGGCAAGAAATTGTACAACCCTATAAAAGCCTCGATGCGGTTGTGGGCAAAAACCGCTGTGATGACTAGCAACCCGCTCAGAATTGCGAAGCCTCGATTCAACGGGCGGCGACTAATTTGACGGAACTTTTGCTTGCAAGTGCCGGCCAATCCCAGGAATAAACCTAAAGCTCCTAAAATTGGAATTAAGGGAAAAATCAGCATCCCCACTTGGGCGAAATTCCAAGGGATTTGCAGGCGGGGATCTGGATGTTTTTGGAGGCGAGACTTGAGATTTTCGGCTGTCAGTTTGGCAGCTAATTTCAACCGATTTTTGATATTCACCCACACTCCCAATCTCACATCTAAAGTCTACAATTTACCATCGTTAAGCTAGTTCCCAAACGCATTCCGATCGCGTCAGGCGTATTTGAGCTAGGGCAAAAATGGTCGGGATAATGCGGCCGTAGTTCGTGGAAATCGATCGCCAACCCAAATCCGCTAAAAACCAAGTCCACATCACCGGGCCTATCAACGAAAATACGCTCCGCGTTGCACCGTAACGAGCCGCACTCACCGCCATACCGCGCCGCGCTGTCTGAATTGCGACATAATTTTGAAACTGGGTTGCGGCAGTTGCAGTGCCTGCAACCACTCCTTGTTTTGCCATTTGATATGTGGCAAAATGCAGCGCAAATTGATTGGCCATCAATTTAAGCAACATTGGTTTTAAGATGGAACTAACAGCTAAAGCGCTGCCGCCTTTGAACAGTAAACCCAGCGGGTCTTTTTCAGCAGAAATTGGCAGGGGTTCTGAGAGTTTAGAATCAACGATCGCTCGCTGTACGCGCACTGTCAGCGCTTGCTGTTCGTCTGCGGGCAAACGCTTCCACGCGCGGCCCATTAAGTGCAGAAATACTTCTGCCTCTAAGTCGGTGGTTGACAACTGTCTGGGATAAGGGATTTTGAGATAGCGACAAACTTGAATGAGTGCTTGTCTGTAAGTTACTTGTTGGGTTCGCCCTCTTAGTACCGTCAACCCGTCGGCTGCAAGATAGCGAAACCGCTGTTCTACGGCGTCAAGCCATGCTTCGCGATCGCGACTTTGTACATCTATCGGTGCGGGGGTTTGCACGTAATCTAAAGGGTTAAACTTGCGGCTGAACAGAAGTTCTGTTAGTTGCTGCAATTCTTCTTCTGTTGTCAATTCGAGTGCTGCTCTGAGTTCGTCCAAAATTTTGCCCTCCCCTATTCGATTTTAGATTTTAGATTTTAGATTTTAGATTCCTGCTGGTTGACAACCAGTGGGATTTAGGATTTACCTACAGTGGCATTTTTTATCGGGTCTTAATCATGGATTCGTGCTGTCCCTTATTCTACTACCTGGCGCAGGACGATCGACAGGCTTTGCACAGAATATCCGAGTGCTAGAAGCCATAACCTCAGCAGCTACATTGATCTGCCCACGCGCATCTAAATTTTACAGTCAAGTTTGGTGTCCCGCCGAGCCTAAAAATACAATTTAGATGCCCGACAGCCAACCCGGAACCCCTCGGTACGCCTGCAACCCCGCAGCTTGAGGAGTCAAACCGTCGCCCTGAAGCCCCACTATTTTATTCGCTATAAACAAAGGAAAAATAATTTAGTGTACTTCTGTTCAAAAAGGTCAGTTAATCCTATAATGAGTTTGGTTTTTTTAGAACAAAGTAAATGATGTCTTCTTCTGTCGCACCGTCTTTTTTGCAGGGATATTGGCAAGATACTTTCAATCTCAAGCAGCATCTACAGGATTTTTTAAACTTAGATTTAGAAACAATTGAACAAGAGCTAGCCCTCGGTCAACAATCCCTAAAAGAAATAGGACATCGGGATTTTGATTGGGAAAAAGCTAGCGAGTTTTATCGCGATCGAGTCGGACAAGCTTACCTATTTGACCTCGGAGCTTGGCATATGTCCAATCAGGATTACATAGGAGGCACTTTAACATTAATATCAGATATGGCTGCCGGTCGAGTTTTAGATTTTGGCGGCGGTATTGGCACTCATGCTATTGCAGCAGCTCTTTGTCCTCAAGTAGAACAAGTAGTCTATTGCGATCTTAACCCCATAAATTGCAATTTTGTTCAAAGCCGAGCTGCTAAGTTAGGATTGAGTGACAAAATTTCCTGTTGTCTGGAAGTATCGCCGACGGAAGTTTTCGATTCGATTATTTGTTTTGATGTAATGGAACATTTACTAAAGCCAAGTCAGCAATTGATGGATTTTCACAAAATGCTGGCTCCGTCAGGGAAGATGATCCTTAACTGGTATTTCTTTAAAGGTTTTAATCAAGAATTTCCTTTTCATTTAGAAGACGAGCAAGAAATGAACACATTTTTTACTAAACTTCAGTCTAATTTTATCGAGGTTTTTCACCCTCATTTGATCACCGCTCGTTGCTATCGCAAATTAACTGCAAGTTAAGAAATTAGCTTAAGGCTTAGGGAGCATCTCAGTTTTGCATTTACAGTGCGAGCGTCCCCGCTCGCGTATTGTACAATACGCGAGCGGGGACGCTCGCACTACAATAAAAAAAATGCTTTTTACAAAACTGAGATGCTCCCAAGGCTTATTTCCTAGAAAAAGTCCGGTAAGTAATGTATCTGAAAGTCCAATTATGTTCGATGTTGCGGTGATTGGTGCGGGTATGGCGGGGCTGAGTTGCGCTCAACGGTTGCGTCAAGCTGGTTATTCTGTGGCGGTTGTTGAGAAATCTCGCGGCGCGGGGGGACGTGTTGCTACCCGCCGCGTACAGGGTACTAGGGCAGATCACGGGGTGCGGTATCTGGAACCGCAGGGGGATGCGGTGCAGGGGTTAATTGAGGTTTTGGTCGATCGGCACATCCTCAAACTCTGGACTGATACTGTCTGGGAATTCAGACAGGGAAAACTTTCTGCTATTCCTAGTTCTTGTTATGTCGCACCTGCGGGTATGAATTCTATCGGTAAGTATTTGGCCCAGGATTTAGAGATTTGGTTTGGCCGCCGCGTACAAGCTATTTCTACTACAGATAACCAAATGTGGCATCTTTCCCTAGAAGTCACTGACAGCAATTTAGAGATACCTCAAGAATTGATTGCTAAGGCTGTGGTTGTGGCAATTCCTGCACCTCAAGCTTTAATGTTTTTGGATGCGGAAATCGGTTTGAAATCTGATTTTATTGACAAATTGCGTTCTGTGGAGTACGACCCTTGCATTACCGTTATGGCTGGCTATTCTGCGGGAAAACAGCAAGATTTGAACAATCTAAATCCGCAGTGGAAATCTGTTTCTTTTCCCGATAATGCTGATTTAGCTTGGGTTGGTTTGGACAGCAGCAAACGGCTCGATCCGCTGCAGCCAGTGTTTGTGGTTCACAGTAGCGCAAATTTTGCAGAACGCTATTTAGAAGCTGCTGATTTGGAAACTGTTGGTCAAGAATTGCTCGATCGCACTTCTGAATATTTAATTTCTTGGCTGAAGGAGCCGGAATGGTTGCAGGTTCACCGCTGGCGCTATGCTTTTTGTCGAAATCCTTTGCCTGTTTCTTGTTTGCCTGCTGGGGGGAATTTGCCGCTGGTTTGTGCGGGGGATTTGTGCGGGGAAGGTCAAATAGAGGGTGCTTTGCGATCGGGTTTGGCGGCGGCTAATTGGGTGAATTCTCAGTTGCAAAATTTGCCGTTAGATTCCAGCCTAAATTGGTAATATGGCTCCAATTAAGGTATCGATTTTGCCTCTAACGCTATGATTGCCATCCCGTCTGGGTTTAGCCCCGAAGATTACCTTGCCCTCGAACGCGATCATACCGTCCGGCATGAATAACGGATGTCAGGAAGAAGGAAGAAGGAAGAAGGAAAAAGGAAGAGGGAAGTTCGGCAACTAAGGATCGCGAATTAAATAACTTACAATTTTAATTGTTATTGTGGGATGGGCGTCCCGCCCGTCCTTTTTGGAC
>NZ_JAUBTI010000134.1:0-15846 GCF_036702415.1 Microcoleus sp. D3_18a_C4
GGTTAGGGTAGCGGGTTCTATGCGGGTGATGAGAATTTTTTCTATCTCAAAAATTCTTACTCTTCTTCATTACTCCAAACATCATTTAAAGTATGTACATTCTCACGGCTAACCACTAATAAAGTTGGTTCGCTCAAACTATTTAACAGTGTGTTTTTTAACTTTGTATCCTCATTCTTTTTAAGCATTATCACTGTTGCTAATACTTGCTTGATATCATCATTTAAAACTTTTTCAACAGTTCTATCAAGATGTAACCCTGCGTTAAAATTTTGACAACCTTCTAAGATTTTACCCTGTATCAGTTGACGTACCGACTTGATAGAACCCTTGTATTTATTCATCAATGCCAACAATTCAAACCCGACACCAGTTGAGTGCGACTTGCTAAACTCATAATAATTTTCACCCTCTACTTTCTCAGGATGCTTAAACTCATCCCAAAACTTTTTAGATGTGAATAGCTTGCTAAGTTCTGCTAATTTACTTTCATTAGTTTCAAAATTTCTTAGCTGTGATTCATTCAAGAATAAGAATTGAGAACGGCTGATTAACTTCATCATCTTAAATACTTTTAAAGAATGCCCCATAGGGTGAACTATCCGCTCGACTTCTTTTAAGTATTGAATCGCTTTTTGTGTACCGTCCCCAAACTTTAAAATGCTATTCTCAGAGTAGATTGTAGGTAGCTTGTATCCGTCTATTAACGATTCTGAATACCATCTAATTAAATTATTGTTAGCGTGATACGACCGCGCTTTTAAGTAATCTATTTGATGAATGAAATCATACTCGGTTTTATTCAGCATTATGCAACATTCACCCATACCCTTGATGTAATTGCCAGAATTAGAATTAATGTAAATTGTAAATAAATCGGTTTCAATTAGCTTACCTTCGTTAGTTTCAAAATTCTCAGTTTTCAATTCATAGTTAAACTTTTGAATCAGATGATGGTTGATATCTACCTGATAAAAGTTAGCCATGTGTTTCTTAAATTCATTATTAATCCATTCTTGTCTATTCTCAGGAAGTGCTAACCCTGATTTAATAGTGTCATCATATTTGAAAACATACTTAGGATTAACTTTTAAAATATCTTTAAAAGTTTGACCAATTGGTATATTATCCCACGAGAAACCTGTACCATCTGTTATAGGTGCAAAACCATTTAAGCTGTTAGCCATAAGCCATGCACCGACACGCGCTTGCGCTGTAATCTGATTAGAAGCCATTAAATTATTAGTAGCAAGGTAGAGGCAAGCTAACACTCCATAACCGCTATTTTGAAAAAGCTTTAATACTTCTTGCACAGGGTTTTTTTCTTTCTTGTATCGGTTTCTATTATCTTTTAATTTAGTCCAGATAGCACCAATATCAAAGCGTAAAGCTACATTATTTTTATAGTTTTGTGATGTATGTGAATTAATTTCTTTATCAAAATCAAATTTCTGTAAAATCGGTTCATCGGGTAAATTAGCGCGCTTTGCTTCTAACTCATCAAGGGTATCTACAATCAATTCTGGTGCGAAGTAAACCAAAGCTAGAACATCTAAATCTAAATATTCCTGCACCCATTCATCAGGTAACAATTCGATAGCTTCTAAAATATCAAAGTTGACTAACCCGAATTTTACCTCTTTCAATAAGAGTGTAGAAACAGCTAATTTTTTACCTACCTTATCATTATTAAAACCGCCTAGCACTTTCTTATTATCATTAATTCCGTATCGTGACGGATTGCTAGCTACCATTACCGATGATTGAATATCGGTATTGAATGGGATGATTTCAGGGTTTTTTAACTTTTTAGGTACAAACCTTAAATCAGATAAAATCAGAGTGTTAATAGCTTGCTCAAACTTACCCGACACCCTAACAAACCAACCATCATTAGGGATGTTTTTCTGTTTAATAAATGCTGCAACCTCTCTTAACTTTGGTTTATTTTTGTATTTAAACGTTACTACTTTTGGTTCCCCTAAATAAATTTTTAAATTTGACATCGCTGTAGCGTAGCATGATTGTTGGTCTAAATCCCCAAAATTACCCTGTAAATAGGGGTATTCAGCCATTCTACTAAATAGTAACCCGCCCACAGTTAGAAACGGCTGGTAGCCAAAATCATTTAACTCAATCTCCTGCAAGCTATCAATTTTTGTTAGCTTCATCTGATTCTTAATGATAGATTCATTCAGTTTATATTCTTTAGAATCAGATGATTGATTGAAATTTTTACTGATTAAATTGACTATAAACTTTGATACGTTAGCACCCGTTGTATCGGATATCTCAACATCATCTAAATCAAAATTACTTCTTAATAAGTGTAATAATTCTCTCTGTGTTTCATCAAGACCGTGAGTAGTGAACAAATCTACAGTTAGATAGTTAATAAAATCATCAATTAAAATATTTCTGAGTAAACTCATATTTTCCATAATCTCATCTTTTTTTATCCCTAATTTTACAGCGATTTCATCAGTTTTGATGTTAATTTTTCTTGACTCTACTTTAAAAATTTTAGCTTGATTGTCTAACCCCTTCTGCCTAGGGGGGAAACGGTGCATATATTCTCTTAGAGATATCTTAACCTCTATTAATCTATTTTCAATGTCAAGGTACATACATTTGTTATCATTACCTCCCATTAACTTTAGCACTCTGTACTGACTAATTCTAGCGGTTTTTAGCAACCATTCTTGATGATTCAATCCCCATATTTTAAATAAATCAGCGTGTTGAAAAAAGAACCCTAACTCGATTAAAAGAGATTCAGGCTTGATTATTAATGATGAAGTTTTATCTTTACTATTACGCTTGTAAATTAAGTTATCTTTATTGAGATTATAGGAGTCGAAAAACTCTGATAAACAACCATCTTTTAACGCGGTATCATAAGCTTTTTTAGGGTTTTTCTCACCATCAAAAATATCTGATTCTAACTCACCTAAATCAACTAATAAATCATCTAAATAATCGGGAATACTTGATTTTATTCCTACAACATCCAAAGTATTTATAATGGGATGAAAGTCAGCATTTAACTCATCATAAAGCCAAACAAAACCTAAATTTTCAGCTAACTGTGGTGCGTAAATACCTATACCATCTACAATCATTTTTGATTTTTGGGTAAACTCTGTATCAGGAATTAATGTAAGTTTGGGGAGTGCTAAAAGATACTCAATATCAATTTTAGGAGCTATCAGATTAGAGTTTTTACCGTCGCAGACGTAAGGCATGATATTAACAATTAGAGTGTATAAAGATAACTAACGGGGTATTTAAACCCCGTTGTAGATTTGACTATTTAGCAGGCTTGACAGGCTCGACAGGCTCGATAGGCTTGATTGACTTAATATCAATCACTGACAATCCTTTACGCTTGATTGATTTATTCATCTTGAATTGGATTTTTTGACCGCGCAAGGCTTCTAAATCAATCTCAGAATCATCAATCTTTGCCTTGTCTAACTCTGCTAACTTGTTAGCATCCAGTAACCCCATATTGAGTAAGAAGCGGGTTAAGCGGTTGTAATCGCTTGTCTCATCTCCTTCATTCTCAAATTTTTCAGAGTTGATATTTTGCCCAGTCCAAAATCGGAGTAAGGTTTGTTTTTTGGTTCCGTCAACAGCAATCAAAAATTCAAACTGAGATGCGTATGTAATCTCTTTCTTACCCTCTTTCTCGCTGTGTTCATCTATCTCATTGATATCGATGATTTCACCCGCTGTATAGCCGTTATCATCTGCTACAATTTTGTTAGCGATTTTGGCTTTTAATGGCATGAGTTTGACTCCTTTAATGGTTTTGGATTTTTTAGGATTTTATGGCATAAAAGAGAGGTACACTATAGATAGGTTTGTTTTGCTTTTTGTATTTATTGCCTAGAAAGAGATTTTTAGATCGCGCTGTTTTTCCGATGTACTCTAGAGCGGTTCTAATATTTTCCTCAGCAAGTTTTTCAAGCTCAAAATCTCTCATGGCTGTTATCCCTCTTTCTATGCCATAATAGAAGTATAGCAAAGAAATACGAATCTTCGCTATTTGTAATAAAACTTAACAATAAGGTTGAATGAGTAATTATGCTTACACAACAATTTTTTACCCGTGTTCAGTTAGCAAAAATTTTAAATTTTAAAAGTGACGGCTCTATTAAAGACCTTGAGAAAAAAGGGTTTTTAACTCCACAAGTAAAACCTGCTAAATATATATTTAATCAAGTTTTATTTATGATGATTTGTAAAGAAATAATAGATGTTAGCAGTTTGAGTTGGAAATATTTTATAGATGTACAATTTAATAGATTATTGGAAATAAATTTAATAGATTGTAAAACATTATCAATGTCCCACTATAAAAATACCAGTCAACTGGATTTTGAGTTTATTGATGATGATGCGATGCTTAAAGATTTGAATCATTTTTTAGACGGTAATGTATTTAAAAAATTATTAAAATTAAAAAGAATAGATAATACTGATTATGAAAAAATACCATCTTGTTACATATATAATGATGATGATTCTATTTTATTAATCATTTCTATTGATAGAATCAGTCGAAAGTTACATCGTAAATGTATTGACTTAAACATTGATTTAAGCGAAAAATACTCATTTAAATCAACATCTAATAATGCTGGTAACAGTATGATTTTTGAGCATAAAAAATCAGTTAAGAAAGTTGAATCGACTACCCTTCATTAAAGAGTAGTCGATTTTTTAATTTGAGTCAAATTAATTTGTGACTGCCAAATTTTTACAAGCGTTTAATTTCACCGTCGGTAATGGGAGTAAATCCATTAAGAAACTCAGATGGTAGGATATCACCTTTGGCGTAGCACTCAAACATATCGATATCGATAAGTGCCATACGACTGCTTTCCTCACCGTAACCTTTGTTAACTTGCAGCTTCCGCTGTGTTTCTTCAGAATTGTTAGCGTTAGAGTTTTGATTGTTTGTCATGGTTTTAGTCACTCGTTCAAATTGAATATTTATATAATAGCAGGTTGTAACTTATTTACTCTAGTTTAGCTCTAACTATTAAATCACCCGGTTCACACTCTAAAGCGTCACAAAATGATTCCAATGTCTCGAAAGGAATTGACCGCACTTTACCCTGTTCATAGCGTTGAAGATTAGTAGGACTCATGTTAATTTTCAAAGCTAACTCAAACTGTGTTAAATCTCTCTTTGTCCGCATTTCTTTAAGCTTGAAAATCATTTTAGTCCCCTTTATTGGTTCAGAATTATCTATTGGTTTAGACATCTCAATTATTACACGTAATAAGTACACGAGAAATATTATACCATCAGAATTTCTTATCAAAGTACGCGCGAGTCGTGTACAAGTCTCATATCTCAAGTACACGAGTTACGTTTAAAATAGAGGGGTAAGCGCAACAGAGATAACCCCTAATGATTAGACCGACAAAACCCAAAGCAGAAAAAACCAGCATCGGTTCAAAGGCTGCAAAACTTGCACAGGATACGGCTACAGCGCTTAACACAATGGCTACAGCCACAACCGCCACAGCCAACACGATCGCCCAAACTCGCAACAGCATCACAAGTAACGTGGGTGCGGTCGCTGGCAGTGTCGGAGCGGTCGCAAGCGGTGTCAGTGCGGTAGCGGGTGCAATTACCACAGGACGTGCAGCCACGGCGGGTGTAGCTATTGACGTGCAACAGTCGATCGCCGGCAACTACGGGTCAAACTCACACCGTTCTGAAATCGTGCCAGCAACCGACATTTACGGCGGGCTAACCATACCAGAACTCGATTTCAACGGTATGATACCGACCGATTTTTTAAACCCCAATATCGCCACAACAGCCACAGAAAACCAACTTACAGCAGGTTTAGAAAACTATGCCGGTGCAACACGCGCACAAAAACTATACCAGGCTGGATTCAATTACATAGCTGAAGTCGGTAAAACTAAGCAAGCGATGCACAAAGCGCAAGCATCAGTAATTAAAGGTGCAACTGAAGGTATCAAAGTACAGCAAGAAATAGTCAGATTTGACCGCCAGAATATCGAGCTAGAAACCGACGGCGTAAAGCTTGAACAGTCAGCCGAAAAACTCAATCAAGAGGGTATCAAACTGCTAGGGATGCAGAAGGAAACAACACAAATCACCCGCAAGATTGAAGCGATAGAACTTAAGCGCGATGCTGAGATTAAAGCTGTAGAGGTACAGACACAGATGATTATTCAAAAGTATCTGGTAGAAACGATGAGCTAACAGATAGACGGTGCATCTCCCATTAATTAACCCTCACCCCACATAATCAGATGTCGAGCGAAAAAGTCAAACGAATTAGTCTCAAGTATCAAATCATTACGGTATTTTTAGCGGTCGGCAGTGCCATCGTTTTGTTTGTACCGCACAAACTGTTTAAGCCCTACAAATCGGCTGTAAGTTACCTGTTAAGCGCGTCCGCTGTTGCCTTCATCACTACCCGCCATTCTATGCGTGATGTACTCGATGAAGTCGAAAAACTCGAATCAGAACACACAGACAACACTCAGATACTCGAAAAACAGATTGTTACTCTCACCGATGACAAAGCGGATTTAAACAATCAAATCGGTGTGTTAATGGGTGAGATTGAAGCTTTAAAGGTGGATGCTAGTGAACAGTTAGCAGAACTGCAAACTTGCCAAAAATCACTCAGAGAGGTGTTTGATTTTAACAAGGAAACAGCGCATAGGTTAGTAGAGGAGTGCTACCAAGTAGGGATGAAAAAATGTGTTTGTCACGTTGAATCACTCTATCGGAATTATGCAGACTGTCGCACTCAGTTGGATGAAATTAAGTTAGAGATTGAAGCCAAAAAAGAACGATTCAGCGACAAACTAACCGCTTACAATTCAATCACTAGCTTTGATGAGTTGATTGATGTGGGGCTTGAATTACAAGAAATGATAATTACTCAAACTATTGAGTTAAGGTGTAAAGCGCAATCGGTAGTAATTAATCATCTGCTAAAAATTACTACCGATGCCGTACCTTATCCCGATTTTGAACAATACATTGAATCGTTCAAATATGCAGCGGGTGAACGAATCACACAGACAGAGGAAAAAAGAAAGAACGATTTACAGGCTATCGCGCAAGAATTCACCGTGCTAGTTGATAGTCACAAACAGCGCTATGTAGGTGATGTGAATGAAGCAATAGACACCGCTAAACTCGCAGTGCAACAATTAGAAATCTCACGCTACGAACTGCAAGAAGCACTAGCAAAACTTGATGAGTGCAAAAAACCATTACAGTTTTCCGGTGCTTCATCTTTTGCAACAATGGCTAATTCTGTCAGCACTTACTATTACAACCGCTACCAATTGTTATTAGACGCGCTGCACTGGGAGGAAATAGAAACAGGGTTTAAAGTTGTTTACTCAATCCGTCGCAATCCTGGTTTACTTGAATCAGAAATCAGTGCAGACAACAGCTTAGAGCAAACAGCAGCATTCTGTAATGCACTGCACGGTACAGAGCCTAAATGGGAGTTTAACCGCCAATTTTCACAGCTTATCCTAACAGTTACACACCGTCGCACAGTCAAGCTTAAAAACGAATTACCACGCGGTGTCAGGACTGCTGACAAGTTTTTATCAACTGTAAAAAATTGGAGACGGGTGAGAATTACAGGTGGTAGTGAGAGCGGTAAGTCACCGACTGCTGAAAACTTAGTCTGTGCGCTTACTACGATTCATGATGGTAGTTGTGATTTCTATGACCCGATGTTTGAGAGTGTGAAAAACTATCGCACCATACCCGCAACAGGACGCTCTCATTCTGACTCTGTGCAAGGTCTTAAGGAATATCAAACCAGAATGCAGTCTATCCCTAGCGATAAATTTCACATTGTTTGGTTTGACGAAATTGACACCACCTTAGATGAGAATCCCAAAAGTTCTAGTGATTTGAAAGCGATTCTCAAACAGTCCTCACACAAAAATTTAGGGTTAGTCATCACCGGGCAAAATGCGAACGTGAGAAATCTCAAAGGTGGTTTTGATAGGTCGGATATGAATAATTTTGTGTGTTGTCACATCGGTGATAACTACCGTGATGCCATTGCAAACAGTCACCTATCTGAGAGCGAGCGGTCAAACCTGATGAAAATCGGTGATGCACTGACTGAATATTGTGCAGCCAAAAATGAGGATGACGGACTTGACCTGACAGACCCCAGTGCATACCGCTTTGCGCTTGTACTTGAACCGAATAAGAAGGGATATTTTATGGTGTTGCCTGAGTTTGGGGAGTATGTGTGGCAAGACCCAGCCGATGCGATCGACACCGATGAACCGATCGACACCAACACCGCCCCGATTATGCCAGTTAGCCAAAAAAACCCAAACTGTCCTATCTGTGAGAGTGAGAGTAAAAAGAACGGATTTTTAAAAACAGAGGGTGAAAGAGTGCAGCGCTACAAATGTAAAAACTCTGAGTGCAGACACGAATTTTCTTGAGTGTATACATTGGGGATTTTTCGAGTAGGGATTAATTAATAAGAAAAATCTCACACTTTCTATTAATTAAAACCCTTACAAACCTCGCTAAATTTTAAAGTGTTGATGTATTCCGGCTGATGTCGGCTAGCCGGATAACAGCCGGATATTAGCCGGAACTCATCAATAAAAACCCTCACACTGTGAACGTTTCAACCATCCGGTTTTATCCGGTTTTCCATCCGGTTTTCGACATAGTAGACTCTAGGCAGTTAGCCGGAAACAGCCGGATATTAACAACACTTCCTAATAGTTTGACTGTCAACACCCGTCAAAAGTTCAAATCAGACAATACCTCTTAAATCGTTTGATTGTTTTCCATAGTGAAACTATCAATTAAGCCCTAAATCAACCACTGTATACACTCAGGAGAATTTTATGAAAGCTCAAACCATCGAAAACACCACGAACGGCAAAACCGCACCCGCTGCAACTGTACCCGCACCCGATACCATCGCACCCGCCACAGCCGCCAAAAAACCTAAAACTGTCACAGTGCCAGAATTAATCATTGATGGCGGTAGCAGTCGGACAAAATACTATCTGGAAAAAATCACAGGTAGCTATCAGTCGGTTTGCCGTAAATTCACTAAAGCGCAAGAGTTACCCACAGGATACCTTGGAGTGTTTAAAATCGGTGATAACGGCTATGCTGTGGGAGATTCAGCACTATCATTATCAGGTGGTGATATCGAAGAAGGCTATGCTAACGACAACAAAATCAAGCTATTGAATGTGTGGATTGTTGGCGCTTTGTGTACTCATCCAAGCTTCTTATTCAAGCGTATTAAGAAGGTTGGCAAGGGTACTGGGGTTATCAAGATTGACTTAAAAATCGCCTTGTTATCACTATCATCTCACCGTAAAAAAGAGATTGAGAAAGCTTTCTCTAACCTAAAGTTTGAGTTTGATGAACGGTTATTTGAGATTAACGTTGTTTCCTACAACCTTTACCCCGAAGGGTACGGGGCGGCGTGTGCAGCTAAAAAACATATTAAAGAAAGCGGGGGAAAGGATATTAAATTTCACGTACTAGACCTAGGCGGTGGCACATTAACCCATACCCCATACAGTAATCAGAATGGTGTACCACGCGCTAGCAATCAGAACAGTGTAAGCGGTGCGGGTGTGGTGAGTATCACAGAGTTTTTTGCTAAAGAGGCATCGAAAGGCGACACGGGCGGTAACATCTACCATTTTTCAAGGATTAAGGACGCGCTCGAAAGTAGCACGGTGTCGGAGTCTGGCGACTACAGCGCTGAGATTGTTTTGGGGGATAGTACCCGCGACCTAGGCGATCGCCTCAAATCAGGCTTAGAAGCTTGGAGCCGTGAAATCATAGGGGTGCGAGAACTGTTGCGAGATGTTAAGCAGATTTTGAGGAAGGGGGAGCGCGTCTACTTGACCGGGGGAGGGTTCAAAATTGCAGCCGTGCAAGCTTTTATCATCAACTATCTAGGTAGTGAGTTGGTGGTCGTTCTGCCTAACCCCGACACCGTGAACATCACGGGGCTTGACTGACTGAAGCCGCCCCGCTCTAGCAGGCAGTTCATCATCACAGAGTCGATCGCACCGCTGGTATCTGAGCTAGCTGCACAGCAGGGCTTGACCGACTGGGAGATGATAAGTCAGCTAATTGAAAACGGTATAGCGCAAAACTCAGAAGCGCTGTTGTGTAGGGGAGGTATCTGAGAACGAATTATCAAGGGTTACAGGGTCTAGGCTGGGAAATACAGTTTTCCCCGCCTAGATTTTTTGGTGGGTAGCGCGATCGCCTAACTGTCGCTGGCAAGCATAAAAATCAAACGTCAATCCAGCTATGTGCATAACACGATATAATCACACTATGCACACAACTAGATTGAAGGTAAAAAGTTAGATGGCTGTTAATCCTGAATCTCTTAAAAATCTTGTACCCGGTGGCAACCGCAAAAATGCTATCAGAGTAACTCTCACGCTCCGACCGGAAACAGTCGCATTGCTGAAAGCACAAGGCAATATGTCCGAGGCTGTGGATAAGTTGATTCAGCTTTGCATACTTGGCAAGGTGGAACACGACGGCTGCTTAAATCCGATCGCAGACAGTACCCTAAATCTGAAATCTAATCGCTAAGCCCTGACACTGCAAGCGGTCGGAACTCCCCCACAGGTTCCGATCGCACCCATAAGCAAAACAGCACAAACCTGATAACATCCATAACAATCAGGTATGATATTACCCTTGACAATCAGGGGTGATATCGTTTATCTTGGGATTATCGACACAGAAAGACCGCCGCCACATCGACACCACATCAACCGCCGCCACAGTACAAGCAATGAAAAAACTACACCTCTCCCTAGTAGCAGTAAAGCGCATCACCTCAACCGTACCTGCTACCGACTTCAACCTTACCGACTTAGAAACAGCCGCCCTCACCTCTCTACAACTAGGCGGGTTCATCACTCCCCCAGTGCTTCGCCGCACTGGCACAGAGCTAGAGCTTAGCTACGAAGTAGTAACCGGGCATTTTCAATATCACGCCGCTTGCATCGCCCGTGAAATCGACTATCTAGCTGGTGAGACGATCGGTTGCGTCATCATCGAGCCGGAAACAGAAACGGCTATCAGAGAGCAATTACAGATCATTCCCGCTGCTGAAAAACCCGCCACAGCACCCACACCCGCCGCACCCGCCGCACTTGTACCCGTCACACCCGCACCCGTCACACCCACAGCCACACCCGCACCCGTCGCACCTGTACCAATTCAATCCTCTATTCCCCGCACCGCCCCGTCGCACTTAAGCCCGATCGCAGAAATCAAAGAATATGCCCGATTAAAGGGTATCAATCCCATCGGTGATAAACGCAAGAAAGCTACCTGGTTAACCGCTCTTGCCGCTTAATATCCACCACCACACCCGCCACAAACACACTACACACCACAGGAAAAAATCATGCAATTATTAGCCTCTAAGTTCGCCGCCATCGCTACAGCCATCGACAACACTAACGCTCAAATCACCGCGCTACAAGCCAAACTCAGCGAACTGCAAGAGCATCAACAGCAGTTGCTATCAGTCGAGCAAGCTTGTCAGAGTGCATTGAGCCAAGTAGACACCGCACTGATGATGCTCAACCATGTAGACCCCGCAGAAATCGCCACATTTAAGGATGCACTGGTAGTCAAATTCAACTCTGAGGCGATCGCACAAATCGAACCGACCGCACCCACAGAAACCGACACCACACCCGCAGAACCGACTGCCCCGACACCGCCAGATACTAACCCGGTGATTGATGTGGATGTTGCACCCACACCCGTTGCACCCACACCCGACACCGACACACCCGCAGACATCGAAAAATCGCTTGATAGCCTATCACTTCAAAGTTTTCGCAAGCTTGCCAAGTCCAAAAATTTAGACTCACGGCTGAACCGTGCAACACTCACAGCGAGGTTAAAAGCAATCACCACAAGGGATGAGGTACTAGCCGTCAGCTAGTGATAAGTCTGATAGGGGTTAAGCGCTAACCCCTATTATAAAGTCTGATATATTACCCCTTGTAATAAGGGATAATATCAGCTACAGTATAAGAGTCAAGAAAAACACAGGAGACGGAAACAATGGCTATTCCAAAAATCATTCAGGATGATGCACCAATTTTCTTCGACCGAGTTTTTAAACTCAGTACCGAAAAAGAAGTTGCTCTAGCTTGCAATGAACTGTTAGATGGTTTTGTTGACCCTAACAGAAAACCGACACCGCTCAAATCAAAAACAATCTCAACCTATCTATCAGAATACAGAAAATATTTCAGGGGGAAGGCACATGAAAATCCTGAGTTGAATAAACCTATTAAAGGTGAAGACGGTCAGCAACATTGCGCGCACGATAGACTTGATTTAACTCCTGAACAGTTGGCTGAAGTTTTGCAAGCAAACACTCTTAGTTCTCAGAAAAAGAAAGGTTTTGATGAGAATGGTGAATTGAGAGATATTAGCAACATCCCCAAAAAAGACATCACTGAAATTATTAAAATGTCTCTCGAATGTCTAACATCTGAAAAACCCACCGTTATTGCTTGCGGTATTCTCAATTTAACAGGATTGAGAATTTCCGAGCAAGCTATGCCACGCCACCAATACAAAGATGTGGGTATTGTTGAACACACAATGATAGCTGTATCTAAGTATGAAATAGCTTTCAGGGGAGTAGTTAAAAAGCGTACTTTTGAAGAAACTACAGCTTTTTATAAACGTCCTACTCTTGTACCAGCACAAATGATTGTTGACGCTCAACAAAAGTATTTACAATCAACAAAGGTTCAAGCAATTTCAACCGATATTGACACGTTTCAAGGAACATTTTACCAAAACATAAAGAACGAATACAAACGACGTTTTAGTAAAGTGTTGTCTACAATTGAAGTCTATGAGGATGGGGGTGATTTTCTAGAAGGTAAAGAAGATGGTAACGGTAAACCTCACCTAGCACGTTCATTCTATGCCTGTGTATTAAGAGCGGTCTTAAGGCTCAATGGTTTTGGTAATTCAGCCATTGATGAAGTTGTGCAACTGTCACTCGTTCACCGTAGTGAAACAGAAACAAGGAAATATTTAGGTACTTTTGATGAATCACTACTCATCAATCCACCCAATTATATCAACGTTTCAACCAACCTTAAGGAGTATGGAATAATGCCTAACCCACCAATAATCCCAGTTAAAGAAGTTGTCAAAAGTTTTGACATTGACAAATTCACCGACGGTTTAGAAATTGAGGAAAATCTAAAACTGATTGAATTCTTACGCTCAGGAATGAGTGAGACACAAGCAATTTTAGAACTGTTTAAAATAGTTCGTAATCAAAAATCCGCGACTAAAACTGCTGAAAAAACTGACACATCCGAGGTTAAAGAAAAACCCCGTAGTGTGAGTGTAAAAGAGATTGTAGAGGGAATCATGCACTACAATCGACAAGCTACGGACGGCGACATTAAAAAGATTGTAGTACCTTCTAACGGTATCATTAACGAGATTGCCAAGTTACGCCACCACGGCAAAACAATAGCACCGCTAACGATAAAAAATCACTTCATAGAATTTAATGATGTATTAGATGAAGAATTGAAGGATTTAGGGATTGTAGAAGGAATGGGAGGTAGTCACAATAACATTCACAGAGGTAAACTTGGTGAACTAGCAGCTAAAATAATGGAGTACATTGAACCCGGTTAACATTGTGGATTCACTAGGATGCGGCTGCAAGGTTTGTAAAGCAGGGTTAGGCGATACGGTGAATGAGATGATACAAAATCAAATCGAACCTGTCGCCGCCCTCAAATTTCTAGATTCTAAAGGCTGTAAGGTTAGCGACAAACTACTTAGAAAGCACCTTTCAGCCTTCTCTATTCACTACCCTGAGAAAGAGCGAGATTTTGACAAGATAGTGCTAGAGCCTATTCCTAACAATTTGACAAGTATCAATTTTGACGAATACAAGATTGATTTAAGTAACCCTGAGATAGCGCTCGAACTGCTACAGAGAATCACCCTTAAAGTATTTCTCAATCAGTCTAGAATCACGCTACAGGCACAGCAAAAAGTGATTGACGGGATAGTACCCGATATGCCTAAAGAAACACTCAGAAATCACGCGCTAGCACTCGATATGCTCGATAAATGCACAGGGTTAGGGATGACTGTCAATCAACAGAAAGCAATTCAGACTGTTGAAAGTATGGGATTAACAATACAAAACACCATCCAAAATGTTCAGAATTAAGCCAACAATTACACAACAATCAAAATACTTTAACACCGCAGACAATCTCAAAATTCTACCTACAAAATGGGTAGATTTTGCGCGTCTAACTACTATTAGAAGCGGCGGTGAGATGGTGCGGTTTAACCCCTACCGCTATCAAGAAATTATTAGCGATTTGATGGATGAATATAACAATATCATCTGTGTTAAATCGCGACAATTAGGGTTAACTCAGATTGCAGTATCTAAATTCTTACACCGCGCCGCGTTAAACCCCGCATATAGTGCAATCGCCTTCCTACGCAACAGCAATGACGCTAGCGCTGTTAGCCGCCGTACTAAACAATTACTCTCAGGGTTAAGCGATTATGTAGTACCAGATAGCGATAATGTGGGTTATTTAAAGCTGAAAAACCTAGGGGAGATTTATTTTAAAAATAGTTCGAGGGAGGGTTCTCGCAGTTACGATTCAGTTATTGATTTTTTGTTTGATGAAGCGGCTTTCAGTGACAATATAGACCAGATTTATGCAGCGTCAAGCCCTAGCAGTGCGATGTCTGGCGATAAAATAACTAAGCTGATTGTAAGCACCCCTAGCGCTAAATCTGGCTGGTATTGGAATAAATTAAATGAGAATAACAACGGGTTAGATATAGAGGAAATATGCAACCGTGTAGCAAGCGGTGATTTATACAATGAGATACCCGGTTTGTATTGGTTTGAGGATTCACAGGGTACGCTTAAATTAATTGTTCATTGGTCGGTACATCCTGTTTATCAGAACATACCAAACTATCTCGACTACCGACTAAAGCAGGACGGTACAGATTTGGAAACTGTTTTAAGAGAGTATGATTTAAAGTTTGTTGATAGTGCGGTGTCTGTATTTGCCATCGACTTAATCAGAGAAAACAGCACGGGTAATTATGAAAATACCAGAGATGATAAAGCAGAGTATTATTGCGGTTTAGATACCTCTACAATGGGTAGTGATTATACAGTTTTTAGCGTTATCAAACACGATTTAAAAACTGATACCTACTCGCTGGTACATCTTTACCGAAAGAGGCAAGAAACTAGCGCGTCGCACATCTATCAAATATCAAAACTAATAGAACTTTATAGACCTGAGTGTGTAGGCATAGAGACAACTGGCGGGGTAGGTCAAATTTATTTAGAAGAGTTAAGCAAAATGAATTATGGCACTGAGTTTCAAAATATTAAAACTACTAAAGACACTAAAACAACAATGGTGTCTGCGTTAATTTTAGGGTTAGAAAAAAGAAAATTTATCTACCCTGAAAACTCTGTGCTAGTTGATGAAATGTTAAGCTATCGCCGTATCGGTGCAAAATTTGAGGCTGCTAGCGGTAAGCATGATGATACTATTATGTCGGTGAGTTTTGCCCTAACAGTGTCACCGTTTTTAAGAGAAAGAAAACCGCTTATTATGGCGGCGTTCGAGTAAACATCAGGAAATTATTAAATCCTGAGATAGAGTCTGAAATCAATCACTAAACCGCACCCACATACCCGCATAGAACCCGCTACCCTTGCA
>NZ_JAUBTI010000135.1:0-15717 GCF_036702415.1 Microcoleus sp. D3_18a_C4
TATTTTAAAGTCCCAAAAGCCTTTCGACCCCAATTATTTACTCGCTACCCCTTGACAGATCAAGACAGTATCTACAATTGGGATAAATTCTGTTCTATAAAATCATGTCTAATTCACTGTTAATCAATTTGTCCTTCTTAACACCCGAACCAACTGGAATCGGGACTTATGCAGCTAATCTTTTCCCGCAACTGGAACCGCTAGAACCCACATTACTGACTTCCCAGCAAATTAACAATTATACTTGCTATCAAATCCCAGAAACTCTGACACCGGATCGAGGGCCGAAAGGACAAATTAACAGGCTGCTGTGGACTCAATTCAACTTGCCAAAGATTTACAAAAAATTGCAGTCAAGCCTGATATTTTCCCCTATTCCCGAAGCACCTTTGTATTCCGGCTGCCGCTACATCGTCACTGTTCACGATTTAATTCCTTTGCGGTTTCCCCAACGGTTTTCTCGATTAACAGCTTATTTTCGCTACTACATACCGCAGGTTTTGCGGCAAGCAGAACACATTATTTGCGATTCTCAAGCAACGGCGGCAGATGTTGCTAACTTTTTCCAGATTCCGTCTAATAAAATGACCGCAATTCCCCTAGCTTGCGATAATATTAATTTTAGATATCTCGACTTGCCCGCCAAAAATTATTTTCTTTATACCGGCAGACACGATCCTTACAAAAACTTGGAAAGATTAATTGCTGCATTTGCGAGTTTGCCCGATCGCGCAAATTACGAATTGTGGCTAGCAGGGCCTCCCAATGCCTACACACCGCAGTTGACAGCACAAGTTGAAGAATTAGGTTTACAATCTTTGGTAAAGTTTCTCGGTTACGTTCCCTATTCTCAATTGCCCGTACTGATGAATCAGGCGATCGCCCTAGTTTTCCCTACACTTTGGGAAGGATTCGGCTTACCAATTTTAGAAGCAATGGCTTGCGGCACACCAGTCATCACATCCAACCTGTCATCAATGCCAGAAGTAGCCGGAGATGCCGCATTATTAGTCAATCCTTACAGCGTCCCAGAAATAGCCGAAGCCATGCAAACAGTAGCCACAGATTCAAAAGTGCGATCGAACTTAAAAACTGCTAGTTTAGCCAGATCATCTCAATTTAGCTGGCACAAAACCGGAAAAGCAACCGCCAACATCTTACAGCAATATCTGTAAATCTTCCCTCTCTTCCTTTCTGCGCCATCTGCGGTTAAACTCACATCTTACACCCTTGTCAGCAACAGGCAAGATGCCTGTTCCACAAAAGATAAATTTTATTGTGGAACAGGCATCTTGCCTGTTCCTAAAAAGCTCATGGAGAATGGTGCAATATCTCAGGTTAAATAAAAAAATCCCACCAAAAAACCGCAATCTACATATTATCCCATGCCCAATCCCCAATCCAACCTGCTCATCAACCTCTCCTTCCTAATTTCCAAACCAACTGGCTTAGCAATCTACGCCAAAAACCTATTTCCCCACCTAAAATCCCTCAACCCAACATTACTAACAGCCGAAAAATTTCCCAATAACAACTGCTACCAAATTCCCGCCAACCTAACACCCGAACAAGGAATTAAAGGCCACATCAACCGATTGCTGTGGACACAAACCCAACTCCCCAAAATTTACCAACAGCTAAAATCTAACCTGTTATTTTCCCCAATTCCCGAAGCTCCTCTATTTGCAGGTTGCCGCTATATAATTACAGTACATGACTTGATAGCGCTGCGATTTCCCCGCCGCTTCGATCCTCTGACACCTTACCACCGCTACTACATTCCCCAAGTGCTGCGGCAGGCTCAACACCTCATTTGTGACTCTGAATCAACTGCCAAAGATATCGCTAATTTTTGCAAGATTCCTACTAATTTAATTACGCCAATTTTCCCCGGATATGACACCAGTTTTTTCCGTTTTCTAGACTTACCAACAAGCAATTATTTTCTTTATATCGGCCGCCACAATCCTTATAAAAACGTGCAGCGAGTTGTAGCAGCATTTGCTGCTTTGGAACATAATTCCGAGTACGAATTGTGGATAGCAGGTTCGGAAGACAAACGCTATACACCGCTGCTGAAGGCGCAGGTTCAAGAATTGGGATTGGTCGATCGAGTAAAATTCTTAGATTACCTCCCCGCGGCCGACTTGCCCAAAGTCATCAACCAAGCGATCGCCCTGGTTTTTCCCAGTCTTTGGGAAGGATTCGGCCTCCCCGTGCTCGAAGCAATGGCCTGTGGCACTCCTGTCATCACATCTAACCTGTCTTCAATGCCAGAAGTGGCGGGGGACGGCGCCTTATTAGTCAACCCCTACAGCGTCGAGGAAATTGCCTCTGCTATGCACCAGCTTGCAGTCGATGCCAAAGTTCGATCGCACTTGCGGGATCTCGGTTTAGCGAGAGCAAAACAATTTAGCTGGGAAAAAACAGGGCTGGAAACTGCTGCTATTCTCGATCGATATCTTTAACAAACAAAGGCGAACAGCACAACACGGATTTGGACACGGATACACGGATGATTCGGGGGGCACTCAAGGCAGGGCGGGCACTCAAGGCACCGCCCCTACAAGCCTTTTACTTATTGATACCCAACTGATCGCCGCGCTTGTACTGCTGATAAGCAGCAAAAAACAGCCCCGCCAGAGTAACAAAGATTAGACCCAGAACAATACCTGAAAGCAGCGGTTCTACCATGAGAGCTCCTTAACGTTAAGATTTAACAACCTATTTTTAATATTACCAGCACTTACACAGATGAATTTTCCAAAAAGCGCCCTTCCGGGAGTATCAGACCTTGCTCTCCCCGCTGCGAACGATTAAGCTATGTTATGAGAAATAAATTTTCTTGTAGATACTATTTTTAATTGAACTCCTTTGAATAACCAACTTGCCAGGAATGAAATTAAAAACCCGATCGAGCGACTTGCCATATTTGCGATCGCGGTGTTGCTTGCCATCATGTTGGCGATTATCACAATACGTCAATTTCAAGTCGCCGATCCTTACGTCAAAAGCGTACTATCCCTCACGGGCAACCCGTTTCAGGGTTCCGCCATCTTTCAAATGAACTGTGCGGGGTGTCACATCTCCGTTTCCGACAGTCAAGTCGGGCCCAACTTGCACGGAGTGTCCGAGCGCAAATCCGAATTGGATCTGATCCGGCAAGTCACCAGCGGGCAAACCCCACCAATGCCCCAGTTTCAACCGAGTCCGCAAGAAATGGCCGACTTGCTCAAGTATCTCGAACAAATTTGACAAAAGAAGGGGAACGGAATTCGTTCCCCTTCTTTGGCTGACTCTCGAAACTTTTATCTGCAGACTAAACCAGCAAGTTAAAACTCTGAGCCGATAACTGGCTCGGCTGTACGCCCCTCAGTATAGCCAAAATCTGGTCGCTGTTGGCGATTCCGATCGCCGTCGAGCCATTAGTTTCGGTTAACGACAGTTGATTGAAGTCCAAGCCTCCCACCAACTCGATCGAATCAACTCCTGCGGTGAAGTTGAAAATCGTGTCAATTCCTCCGCCCGCTGACAAGACAAAACCATCGCTGCCACTGCCACCGACGAGGGTATCGCTGCCAATGCCACCAAAGAGCAAGTTATCGCCGGTGCCACCAAAGAGCAAATCATCACCGCTGCCCCCAATTAAGGTATTGTTACCGTCGTCGCCGCAGAGAGTGTCATTGCCTTGATCGCCAAATAGCACGTCGTCGCCAGCGCCTCCCAAAATTACGTCATCGGCTTTGCCCCCGTACAATAAGTCATTGCCTTCGTCGCCAGAAAGAGAGTCGTTGCCGCGATTGCCAAAAATCGTATCGTTACCGCGATCGCCAAAAATCAGGTCAAACCCTTTACCACCGAAGAGAGTATCGCTCTCGATGCCTCCGTAGAGAGTATCGTTGGCTATATTGCCATTGATGTAGTCGCCGCCCCCTCGACCAAAGATCAAATCGTTGCCGATCAACCCGAAGATAGAGTCACTGCCGGCACTACCCACGATCGTATCGTCGCCGTTAGGGCCATTGATCACATTACCCGCGGTCGGAGTACCTGGTTCAGTGGGAGTAGCTATCCTGGGGAAGTTCTCAGGGCAAACCAAATCTGTCGTTACAGGTGTAGGTGTCGGCGTCGGTACAGGTGTAGGTGTCGGCGTCGGTACAGGTGCAGGTGTCGGCGTCGGTACAGGTGCAGGTGTCGGCGTCGGTGCAGGTGCAGGTGTCGGCGTCGGCGCAGGTGCAGGCGTCGGCGCAGGTGCAGGCGTCGGCGTCGGTACAGGTGGCAGTGGCACTGGTGGCGGAGTCGGAGTCGGCGTCGGCGTCGGCGTCGGAGTCGGCGTCGGCGGCGGCGGCGCTGGGAAGTTCCCGAAGTTGATGCCCGTAACAATAGCGCCTGAAGTTAGGGCGATGTCGGCGGGATCGGGTGTGCTTTGGGTAAACCCAGTTTGGTTGACTTCCCTGACACGGTAGGTTCCCGGCGTTAGGTTCGCGAACAGGTAGTTGCCACTGTTGTCTGTGGTAGTAGTAACAGGAGCAGGAGCAGTTCCAGCTACGACAGTGGTTAACTGAATTTGGAAATTGGCTAAACCCGGTTCTCCAGCATCCTGAGTGCCATTGTTGTTGGTGTCTTGGAACTTCAGACCTCGGATCGCCCCGGGTTGGGGCAGGAAGTTGCCGAAGTCAATGCCCGTGATGTTATCCGAGGGATTAACCGTAACGGGAGCGGGGTTGGGGGTCGTCTGCGTCCAGCCGTTTTGCTGGACTTCCCTTACCCTGTAAGTGCCTGCAGGTATATCTCGGAGAGTGTAGTTGCCCGCTGCATCAGTGATGGTAGTCGGTTCGCCCTGCTGAAACGATTCAGCCGGATTGATACTGTCGAGGAATATTTGCCAGTTAGCTAGCCCCAATTCTCCGGCATCCTTAACGCCGTTGTTGTTGAGGTCATTGAATTTTTGACCGCTGATAGTGCTCGACTGGAAGTTGCCGAAGTTGATATTAGCGATGTCTTGACCGCTGGTGACAGTGATGTCCGCCGGGTCGGAGGTAGTTTGCGTCCAAGTAGGCTGCAAGACTTCCCGCACCTTATAGGTTCCGGCTGACAAATCGAGGAATTTGTAGTTGCCGGTGGCATCGGTGAGAGTGTTCGGTTCCCCAGTGTCGAGAGTACCGTTATCGTTGGTATCGAGGAAGAATCGCCAGTTGGGTAGTCCTGTTTCTGCTGGCGCATCTTGGATGCCATTTGTGTTGAGGTCATTGAACTTCAGACCACTAATCGAGTTGGGCTTGAAGTTGCCGAAGTTGTTGTTTTGGGAGTCGGTGCCGCTGGTGACGGCGATCGTAAACGCGCCGGGAAGAGTAGGCCTGGCTGGATTGACAGGGGGTAGAGTTTGCGTCCAGCCGGTTTGTGGCACTTCCCGCACTGTATAAGTGCCGGCTGGCAGGTTGGTGAACTGGTACTTGCCTGCGACATCGGTGACGGTGGCGTTGGTGCCTGTTTCGGCTGGTATTGCATCTTGGCTGCCGCTGTCGTTGGCATCCAGGTAGATTGTCCAGCCTCCTAGGGGTTGTTCTGCTGGCGCATCTTGGATGCCATTTTTGTTGAGGTCGTTAAATTTGATCCCGCTGATTTTGCCTAGTTGGAAGTTGCCGAAGTTTTGAGCCGTAATGTTTGTGCCGCTGACCGGGTTAATTGGATAAAAAGTCGGGCCGGCGGTTTGTGAGAAACCAGTCGGCACGTCTTCTCTCACAAAGTGCCGACCGCTGCCAACGTTGGCAAAGCTATACGTTCCAGGCGCTGCTGGCGCTGTGCCGGTAACTTGAGAGGCGATTTCCGTGTCACCGCTATCTAAAGTGCTGTTATTGTTAGTATCTTTGAACAAGCGAACGGTAGTGCCGTTGAGGGGGGTGTCGTCAGCAGAGAAGCTATTACCTGTGAGGTCGGTGAATTTGGTGCCACTAACGGTGATGTTTTGGAAAACGCCGAAGTTTTGACCGGTGACGGCAGTACCGCTTAGGGCGGTAACGGGAAGTGCGGCAGCGGGGAAAGAGATAGTGGAGTTGGCTGGGGCAGTGGCTTGTATCAGGTAATTGCCGGGGCCTATATCCGAGAACAGGTAATCTCCAGCTCCCGCAGTAGTTACCGGCGCGCCCACAACCGTATCTGTGCCGACTTCTAGCGTGTTGTTGTTGTTGGTGTCTTTGTATAAAGTGACCGTGACGCCGTTTAATGTGGTGTCGGTGGCATCTAAAACGGCGTTGCCCGCGAGATCGGTGTAGGTTTTGCCCGCGATCGATGTTTTTTTGAAGTTGCCAAAGTTGGCACCAGTAACATCAATTACACCTGTAGAAGCGGGAGTCGGGCCGAGAGTCTGTACCCAATCGGTCGCAGGCGTTCCAGCGGGCGGGGCTTCTGTAATCGGAGTAGCTGTTTTTACGTCCGGGATCGTGTAGGTGCCGTCGGCTGCGGTGGTAGCGTTTTTTGTGCCTACAGAAATCACCCAGCCCGGAAGACCTGGTTCAGTGGCCGCCTGCTGAACGCCGTCACCGTTAACGTCGTTGAATTTCTGACCCCTGACCACGGGCCCGTACTCGTAAGCACCGATGTCAATATTCGGTTTGCTGACAAGAGTATTGTCAATTTTTCGAGGAAAGCCGGTACCTCGTTGGTCAAAAGCTGTAGCGCCCACTGCCGTTATTGTCGGGTCGCCCCCACCAATTGCAGGGTTGCTGCTGGTAGTGACGGGGCTGTTGTCAACTAGGGCAATGGTGAACGGGCCGGTAGTTGCACCGTTGAGTCCGGCAGAGGCGGCTGGAGCTAATACATTTGCCAAAGGAACCGCTAATGCCTGAGCTGTGAAACCAGTGCTACTGCCGAGAACCCCAATTAGGTTGTTATTTCCTGTGAATGCCCCTGTAACATCTGTGTCGGTAGTAGCAACGTTGCCAGCAACGATCGTGTTTTTGACTGTAACTGTACCGCCGTTGTTGTAAATTCCTCCGGCATTAGCAATCAGACTAGCCGGTATGCCAACTGTGGCGGCTGTTGCAGAGTTATAAGCGATCGTATTATTGGTCAGAGTAGCGGTAGCACCTAAGTTGACAAAAATCGCGCCACCAGCAGCTTGACCGGCACCTGCGGCAACATTACCAGCATCGCCACCCCTAACTGTGTTGCTATATAAGGTGCTGTTGGTCATGGTCAAAGTGCCACCGCCAACAAAAATCGCGCCGCCTAAACCTGCACCGCCGCCGCCAGCAGTAGCACCAGCACCGCCAAAAGTGCCTCCTGCGCTTGCACCATTGCCACTACCGCCACCGCCGCCGAAGCCGCCAGTGCCTCCTGCGCCGATAGCACCAGGCGCAGCACCTGTACCAAAAGTACCGCCAGCACCACCGCCGCCAGCAGTAGCACCAGCACCGCCACCACCGCCATTGCCACCATTACCTTGAGTACCACCACCGCCAGCACCGCCATTGCCACCGGCACCGCCACCACCGCCGCCACTACCGACAACGCTACCAATGCCGCCAGTACCGCCAGTACCGCCAGTACCGCCAGAGAAAGTTGCAATACCTGTACCACCATTACCACCTGTACCACCATTACCGGCAGGACTGCCAGCTCCACCGGCAGTACCCGGTTCGCCATTTTCTCCATTTAGGCCGAAGCTAGGACGACCGTCGCGGCCATTTGCTCCATTTCCACCGGGTGTGCCTCGAAAAACAGTAGCCAAATCCGCGTTACCACCCTTGCCACCGTTCCCCGCCGCACCTGCACCGCCAACGGCAGAGTTATTAGAAAAAGTAACTCTGTCAACTGTGACTGTACCGTTGTTGATAAAAAGTGCGCCACCTAAGCCCGCAGCGCCACCACCACCGGTGGTTCCTGCGTTGCCTACTGCTTTTGCGGAATCAATGGTGAGGTTTGAGATGTTAAAGGTTGTGTTATCAACTACGAAGGCACGGTTGTTATTGCCGCTGATCTTGAAACCACCGCCAACAATAGTGGTGGTGTCGGTAATTCTCGGCAATTGCCCTGCGAGGGTAATATCGGCAGTGAGAGTGATCGTGTCAATGCCACTGTTGATGTTGGCAACATTGATGGCATTTACCAGTCCGTTAAAGTCGCCAGTCCTTTGGTTCAAGTCAGCCAGTACGCCACTGTAAGCTTCCCTCGCCTCAGCCGAAAATGCCAAAGGTGTTTCTATATGGCCGGTAGTTACTTCGAGTTTCCAGTCTCCCCCCAACGCAGCATTGCCAGTCAAGTTATCGGAAGCGGCAATATTTGCCCCCGTGAGCTGGCTCAGCCTTTGGACGAACGCCACACCTGCTTCTGTGGCGGCGACGTTGCAACCGTAAAGCAGAATTTCTGGTTTAGCTGTAATTGAAGAGTTCGAGTTTGCTTCGACTGCTGGCAAAGCAAACCATGTTTCTAAATAATTGCGGTAGCTTTCAATGTTGCACAGATTTAGTTCTGTTGCTCCCAGTTGCAAGCTGGCTGCTGCGCCGTGAGACAAAATGTGGACGGCTGCAATGTTTTTCCGCTGTTTAAGTGTTTCGGCAATTTGCTCAAGGCCGTCGCGATCGGCTTTCAGAATAACAATTTCTGTATCGGGATTGACCGTTTCTGTTAAACTTTCGCAATCTTTAACTTGTGAATCTGCAAAAACTATCTGGTGTTTCCGTTCTTTATAGAGTTCCACGTTCAAATTCTCCTGGTACACGCACACATCAAATTCATATCACAAACCAACCGCAGCAGCGATCGAGCTTTTTCCAGCGCGGATGAGAGTCGTTGGCGAAGCTTGCAGAAGAGGATCGCCCCTAACTGTCACCTAACCTAACTTTCACCTAAATTGAATATTGACAAAAACGTTTTTATATGCACCCCTAGCCTAACTGAGTTAGTTTGATTGTTTAGAAGTTTTAAAGGGGATATTGTTCCGGCTGTTACAACAATGTTGGAGAAGACTTGGGCGCTGTGTATTGATATGCCAGAGATGGATTAAATACCCGATATTATAAAAATTGTCAAGCGAATAATGAACCGATGGCGATCGATATTTGTTAATCAAGAGTCATCAGTCACGGTTATTAGCTGTAAGCTGGTGTTATTTGGTAGTTGTTAGCTGCTGAATTATCGGTATGTGCGATCGAACAACCGCAATCCAATTTGTGTGGAGGCAGGAATGCAAGGGGAGCATCTCAGTTTGGCATGTACAGTGCGAGCGTCCCCGCTCGCGTATTGTACAATACGCGAGCGTGGACGCTCGCACTACAATAAAAAAAATGCTTTTTACAAAACTGAGATGCTCCCAATGCAAGTCCTCAGAAAACTCAGAGGACTTGCATTCCTGACTCCCAAAGTTAGAACAGTTATTTTAGAGGAATAGATAGGACTGATGAATACTGACTCATGACTAATATTTCTGGAGACTATTATACTCAATAGATCGGGAAGAGGAAAGAAAATTTGGCGTGACCGTCCAGAATATTAACTCCTCTTCCATTTGGGCATCCAATACTCACTAATTACCAAGTTTCTTCATCGGGATTATTGGAATTGCTCCAGATTTCCACATCTAAATCATTGAGATACATCAGAGCCGTTTCAATCTGTTTACTTGTACCGTTCAGTTCCAAGTCAAACCAACCGTCATCTAAAGTTTTAACACCCAACAAAGCGGCATTAAAATTCACAGTCAAACCGTATTCAGAAATCAGGTTAGAAATCACAGGTTCCTGATGGTATTCTTTAGGAACACGAATGCGAATGCGGGTTTGAGTTGGTCTGCTGTCACCACTATCAGAGTGGGGAATATCTGATTCTTGGGTTCTGTGAAAATTGTCGATCGCCTCAAATTCAGATTCGCTAGTGTTGTTAGCTAACATTTGGGACTCCTAATTTTTGTTTCAGTTTACACTTTGCACCAATATCTTGTAGGATATGCCGCTGTGAGATTTTCAAGCTTCCAACCAGATTGTCGATAGCGCCGCACCTTACTAATGACTCGTTTGAGGGATGAGGTTCACAGCGCGCGCCCTAAAGCCCTAATGACTAATGACTAATGACTAATGACTAATGACTAATGACTAATGACTAATGACTAATGACTAATGACTATTCTTCAACTTCTTTTATCCTAGTTTTTCGTTCTAAAATCTCCTTAAGCACGAGAGTAACAACTGCTAAAAGACCTAGAACTACCGCCGCCGAAAATGCGGCTTGCGTCGCGTACTGCTTGTAAGCATCCTCTACAAACAAAGGCAAAGTTTGCGTTTTTTTAGCAATATTTCCCGACACCACAGAGACGGCTCCAAATTCTCCCATTGCTCTAGCATTGGTCAAAATTACTCCGTAAAGCAATCCCCAGCGAATACTCGGAAGCGTGACATTCCAGAAAATTTGCCAGTCATTTGCTCCCAAAGTTTTCGCAGCCTCTTCTTGATCGGTTCCCACTTCTTCCAAAACAGGAATTACTTCGCGGGCCACAAAAGGCAAGGTAACAAAAGCAGTAGCCAGCACCATTCCAGGGAAGGCAAAAATAACCCTAATATTTGCCGCCTCCAGCCACGGCCCGAACCATCCCAGCCGACCGTAAAGCAGTACAATCATTAAACCTGCAACTACGGGAGAGATGGCAAAAGGCACGTCTAAAAGGCTGATTAATAGCGTGCGCCCCCGAAATTTGTTGCGACCAATTACCCAGGCAGCACACAAACCGAATACTGTATTTATAGGCACAACTATCAGAGAAATTATCAGGGTTAGTTGCGCTGCGTGCAGAAAATCTGGCGAGGTTAAGTTAGAAAGAAATGGCTCAAATCCCTTTCGGAAAGCTTGATAAAAAACGTTGAGCGTGGGGATAAATAAGACAAGAGCGAGATAGCCGATCGCAATTCCGATTAAAGTTGGTTTTACCCAAGCTTTTTCCTGACTCCGACTAGAACCTGCGGGCGGAAATTTGTAACCAGCGGGTGAATTGATATTAGCCGTCATAGCGTCTTCTCCATGCTTGTAAGAGATTAATTGCGAACAGCATTGCCAGGGAAATAGCTAACATGACAGTGCCGATAACTGTTGCTCCTGCATAGTCGTACTGTTCTAACCTTTGGAAAATTAAAACCGGAGCGATTAAATCTTTGAACGGTATGTTAGAAGCTACAATTACAGTAGAGCCGTACTCGCCAACCGCTCGCGAAAATCCGAGTGCTACTCCGGTTAAAATAGACGGAAATAGCGGTGGCAAAACTACCCGCCAGAAGGTTTCAAATTGAGAAGCACCTAAGCACCAAGCTGCTTCTTCGATTTCTTTTTCCATCTCGTTTAAAACTGGCTGTACGGTTCTAACTATAAATGGCAAGGAAATAAATATCATCGCTATACCTACGCCCAAGCGAGTAAAGGATATCTTGATTCCCAAAGGTGCAAAAAGCGAACCAATCCAGCCGTTATCGCTGTAAACTGTGGCGAGGGTTAAACCGGCGACGGAGGTAGGTAGTGCAAAAGGCAAATCGACGACTGCATCTACAATCCGTTTTAATGGAAAGTCGTAGCGGACTAATACCCAGGCAATTAATGTGCCGAATACTCCGTTAATTAATGCCGCAATTAATGCCGTAAAGAAGGTGACATCGTAGGCGGAAAGGGCGATCGGACTGGTGGCAATTGCCCAAAATTCGGCGGGGTTTGCTGTGCTGGCTTTCAGCAGCATTGCTGTAACTGGGAGCAATAGCATTAAGCTGAGATAGCCTAGGGTGATTCCCCAAGGTAATGTGATTTTGCCGATCGCCTTTTTGATATTTTCGATCGGAGATTGACGGTTACTGATTGCAGATGATCCAGCCATAAGTCAATAGTTTTGAGTTGGAAAGAATAATTGCTGTAGGGGCGGGTTTTACCAATAATCATTGACTAAAACCAATCAACTCGTAAACCCGCCCCGGCCACTACTGTCTAATTGAACCTTGAATTTTGTCAAAAACAGCTCCGTCATCGAAGAATTTCTTCTGAATGTCTCCCCAACCTCCTAAGTCTTGAGCTGTAAATAGGGTTTTGATGGGCGCATATTTTTGGACAAATTCCGGTTCCGCCGCTACTGTCGCATCTACTGGGCGGAAGCCTACTTTGGCAAATTCTCGCTGAGCTTCTGGGGTGTAGAGAAACTTGACAAATGCTTCGGCGACTTCGCGAGTACCGTGTTTATCAACGTTTTTATCGACAACGGCAATCGGATTGTCGATCGAAACATTGACTTCGGGAATAGTATAAGTCGGTTTTTCGCCTTTCTCACCCGCCAAAATAATCTCGTTTTCGTAGTTAATTAAGGCGTCGCCTTGGCCTTGTTTGAAAAATACGTCGGTGGCTTCGCGGGCGTCTTTAGTCAGGATGGGGACGTTTTTGTAGACTTTAGTAGTCAAGTCTAATGCTTTGGTTTCGTCTCCTCCGGTTTTAACAACCGAACCCCAAAGTGCGAGGAAATTCCAGCGGGCAACGCCTGATGTTTTAGGATCGGCAGTAATCACTTTTACTCCGTCTTTGCTTAAATCTTCCCAGGTTTTGATGTTTTTGGGATTGCCGTCGCGCGTGACTATTGCTCCTACGGATTTGCTGACTATGCCTTCGTTGGGGACTTCTTTTTCCCATCCAGGCTCAATGAGTCCGGCTTTTTCGATTTTTGCGGTGTCGAGGGCGAGGGCTAGGTGTACGATGTCTGCTTCTAAACCGTCAATTACGGCGCGAGTTTGGGAACCGGAACCGCCGTAGCTTTGGTTGAAGGTGACGGTTTGGCCTTTTTCTTTTTGCCATTGTTCTACGAATTTGGGAATTATCGCTTCGTGGGCGGCTTTGGTGACGGCGAAGGATACTAGGGTTAATTCTACGTTGCCTTTGTTGGCTGCTGGGCTAGCACCGCCTGGACTGCTGCCTGGAGTGGCTGCGGGGTTGTTGGTGGTTCCCTGGCCGCAGGATGCAACGGCTAGACTTAAAGTTATTCCCACTAAAAATAGTGACACAAATCTTTTCAGCCCAGTCAATGATTTATTTGTACCGGCTGGTGGCTGTTGCGGCCAGTAAAGGTGTTGAGTTAGGCGTTGCCACGGGCTCATTATATTTGTTCCTCTAGATAAAGTACGGTTTTTAGGTCGGAATACCGTAATTACGGTTGTGAAGTACGATTATAGACAAGAGCGAGTCAAAAGGCAACAAAAAAAACAAATTGGCGGAACTCAGGGTCGATCGCATATCCTGAAGTCTTTTCCGTCGGTGTTTTCGAGTCAGATTCGGGGTAAAATGTAAAGTGTATAAATAAATATTATTATTAAGTTATGGTGCTAAGCTGGCGCGGCTGCACGATTCGCCTGCATGATTCGCCTTACATATAGCATCGGCCGATCGCCCAAATCTAATAGCCCTGCCAAGAGTCCCCGCCCCAGGGGGATATGTCTGACTCGCGCGATCGCCCTTAAGTAAGAAAAAGTTTTAACTGGTATGCCCTTACCCCGCCCCGTCTCAGACACCCTAATTGAACTGTTGAAGCCTGTAGCCTCGGAATTGGGAGAAAGATTGGGAGCCAGCGCTGTCAACGAACGCTATGCAGAAATTGAGCCCTCTGGTTCTTCAGCTTTGAACCAGCAAATCAAAAAAGACCCCCGCTGGATTAAAGCACAAGTGAGATATTTGCAGCGGCAGCAGGCCAGAGAACAAGAATTAATCGCGATCGCCAGCGCAGAAGAAAGGGTAAAGGAAGAACGGGCTAATCGAATTAAGGCACAAGAAGTAAGAGATAAGCGGGCCATTAGCCGACTTTGCCGCGACTTAATGCGGGAGTTTCAATCAGAAGCAATTCGAGTTAAGCTGAGCGAAATTCAAACTCTTTGGGACAAGGACAACTGGTTTTCTAATTTGAGCAGGCAGGAAACTGAACAGATTTTGCAGCAACAGCAGCACCGATTGCTGCTGTTAGTTGCTCCCGCCAAAATTAGCCAAGATTGCCCGGATTCGTTTCGCCACAATCTGAATATCGAGCTGCCGGCTAAGTTAAGAGCTTTTTTGAACCAGCACTACCCCCCGCATGGAGATTTGTGCCCGGTTCAGTTTTACGGAGACTATTTCAAAAAATCCATTTCTGATATAGATGTGGAGCGGTTGCAGACTGTGTTGTCTCCCGTACCGACAGCTATACTGTACAGCGATATCAGCGATTATGAAGTTAATTTTCATGTTGGTTTTTGGGGAGTCATCAATCAGAGCGTTTCTCTAGTGGCGATGCAGCCTTGGAATTGGGAAGAGGTTTATCACCAGTTGGAGGCGGAGGGGAAAGATAAAAAGCTGAGCCTGCGGATTATTCGGCAAATAATTGTGACTATTCACAAGTTATTGGCGGCTTTTTTAGCTGATTTGTATTATTTAAATATCGATTTTACTCACGAACCTCAGCTATTTAATTTAGAGGCGGAATTTGCTCAGGAATGGTTTTCTAAAGATTGGGCCAAACCGTATATTGAAACTCTTAAAGAAATTCAGGAGCAGCAGCGAATAGTCTATAAGGGAGAGATGCGGCGGCTGGCGCTGCGAGAGGCGAAAGCTAGGGCGGAACGCCAGCGTTTGGAGGAGGCTGAACTCAAACGCAGAGAGGAAGCTGAGGCGGCAGCTAAGCGGGTGAAGGAATTAGCTCACAAATTAAAACATCAGAAATGGCGGTGTGTATATACGCTGCCGGGACATTCATCGTTTGTGAATTCTCTGGCGATTAGCCCTGACGGCAAAATTTTGGCTAGCGGTAGTTGGGATAAAACTATTAAGATTTGGAATTTAGAAACAACGGAATTAATTGGCACTCTGACGGGACATTCCGATCGCGTAAATTCGGTTGCTATTAGCTATGACGGAAAAATGTTGGTCAGCGGCAGTTCGGACGAAACAATTAAGTTTTGGAATTTGCACAACGGCGATTTGCTGTGTACTTTTCCGGGACATTCTATGGAGGTGAATTCGGTGGCGATTAACCCGAAGGGCCTGGTAATTGCTAGCTGCGGCGGGGCTGATAATACGATTAAGCTGTGGAATTTGCGGAGTGGTGAGTTGCTGCGGACTTTGAGGGGTCATTCTGACAATGTGAATGCGGTGGTTTTTAGCCCGGACGGTAAAATATTGGCGAGTGGTAGTTCGGATGCGACGAGTAAGGTTTGGGATGTGGAAAGCGGGAAGTTGCTGCGGACTCTTTCGGGGTTGAATGTTGGGGTGAATTCTGTGGCGATCGCGCCGGACGGTCAGATTCTTGCTAGCGTGAGCAATGATTATACGATTAAGCTGCGGAATTTGCATACGGGCAGTTTGTTGCGGATTTTAAATACTAATTCTGGGAAGGGAAAGGGTGTAACGAATTTAGGAACGAATGAGGCGGTGCATATTTTGCAAAATTATGTGAGTCGGGGCGAGTCGGTTGCTATCAGTCGGGACGGTTTGACTTTGGCTAGCGGGTGCGATGATAATACGATTAATATTTGGAAATTGCAGACGGGGGAGTTGTTGACCAGTCTTAAGGGACATTCGGGTACGGTGTACTCGGTGGCGATCGCACCTTCGGGCAATTTGCTCGCTAGCGGGAGTGCGGATCAGACGATTAAGATTTGGCGCTGCGATTAGTTAGGATCGCGAATTAAATAACTTACAATTTTAATTGTTATTGTGGGATGGGCGTCCCGCCCGTCCAAAAAGGAC
>NZ_JAUBTI010000136.1:0-15655 GCF_036702415.1 Microcoleus sp. D3_18a_C4
CCGCTGTCTGTTGGCGGCGGTTTGCATATTTGCAGGACTTAGTGCAGGACTTAGTGCAGGACTTAGTGCAGGACTTAGTGCAGGACTTAAACCCTTGTCTTGTAAAGGGTTTGCAGGACTTGCAGGACTTAATTGGGTAACTTCCTTTACTTCTAGTTTTTCCTGTTTTTCCTGACCTACACTTTTTGTTTTTTCGGTGTTTTCACTTTCTGCCAAAATGTTTGGGGATAAGTCCTGCAAGTCCTGCAAACCTATACTCTGTATGAGCGGAAGTCCTGCACTAAGTCCTGCAGAAGTGCTGCAAGTGCTGTCAGAAGTCCTGCAAAGCGGTGCTAGTTGTTGGGAATAGGTGAGGTGGTAGTCATTTTTACCCCTCAACCTTAAACCGACAAAAGTGACGTGCCGGCCACTCCGATCGCGAACGACTGGCAGGTGCAGTTCGGCGCAAAGTTTCTCTAGACCCGGCGAAAAAGTTGTCAGGCTCATCGCAGGTTTTTTAATTTCCTCACAAAAATCTTTATAACTGTCAAACAGGTCGCCCGCACGGATTGATGTTCCATCCTCGACAATTAGCTCCATCTCAAAGAAAGCGGCCAAGCTGTCCATCCGTACCTTCATATCCCATTCAGCAGCCTTGAAATCTGCAATCTCAGCGTCGCCGATACCCTGAATCGCCTGCTTCACTTCACTACTGGGGAGTGAAAGTGCGATCGCGATTAACGAGGCAATCTCACCGTCAAATGTGGCTTCCATCTCGGAGTTTCGCAGGTGTTTGGGGATGGCATTTTCAAAATTAACCAGACACAAGCGCCGCTCTAGCCCGGTAGTGTTTCCCATGAAGATAGGATCACAGATAAGCAGTAGTCCGTAAAAATGGGAGTTTGCCGCTGGCTGGTACACTTCCCGATAGTTGACGTTATCCCCACCAGTTAGTCGGAGAATGCTGTCAACACCCACGGGCTTACGTTCATCGCCAAAAACTACTAATTGCTTGTCAATGATGCTAGCTAAGGTTGATCCGTCTTTCAGGCTGTCGAGGTTGCAAGGTTGGCTATTGCCCTTACCTACGATTTTTTCCATTAACCGGGCGCAAGTACCCTTACCGGAACCCGGAACCCCTATAAAGTGAACAAACTGCTGATATCCGTAAAAGCTAAACCGGAGGCAACTGTTGATGATTGCCAGTAGCTTGAATATTTTCTTGGCATCACCCTGCATCGCCGTCTGAAAGAATTGGTTAATATTAGGGCAATTTACCTTTAGTGCTTCCAGCGGTGCGCTTAAATCGCCTGTTAGTGGCTGGTAGGGAAAGGGTAAATAGGAAGTAAATCCCATGCCGGGTGAGTGTGGCAAGGTTTCAAGGGTATCGCCGTCAAGTACGCAGTTCTCAAAATTGACGTATCGGGACTTATCCCACGTCTGCCAGTAAACTTCTCGCAGGTAGCACTTAAGCATCTCTACAACGTTGTTAACGTACTCAATCCCGCTGTAGTTGATGCCCTTTGCATCCAGCGTAGTAACAATCAGGCTTTTAAACGGGCCCGGTTTTATCTTTTCCCAACACTTGCCAGTCCATCCCCGCCATGTTTGCTGTTGTTCATGGTATTTCCAATGAGGGCGATACTCTTCAGCCAACTCTGCCGCAATTTCGCGGGGTGTCGGTGGTTTTTTGCCTTTGACTAGCGAACGGGTATCGCCTCTGTCATGCGATTCGATAGCGCTATCAGCTTTTATCAGAATTGCCCTGAAAGCTTCAATCCCCTTGTTGTTGATAAAATCATCCATCCCTTTACCGTCCTCTGATGCCCATTTACCCGTGACTGATAGTACCTCGCAGCCATAGGCTTTCAGGAATTTAGCGAGCTTTGTTTCTGCACGGCGAACATTCTTTATGGTTTCCACGTTCTCAGGTGGATCGGAATCATAAGAGATGATAAAGTTAAAACCCGCTTCAGCTAATCGTTTCAATGCCGGGACTAAATCGGGTTCACCTTTTGCTTTTGGGGTTAATCCCATATCTATCCCCATTAGTGCTACCGTTGGAATGCCGTGCATACAGCCTGTAATCGCTTTTATGCAGCCTTCAGTGATGAGTAGATAAGGTTTGCCGTTAATGGTGAAGCATCGGGCTTTAAGAGCCTCTAAATCAGTCCAGTACGCTTCGATTTCTGGATGATTGGCAAGGAAAGCGTCATATTCACCTTTAGGGGTGCGGTATTTTGGAAGCTTTCCGTCCTTTGATGGCCACGGCGCAAGGGGCCGCAGTTGCAGTTGTTCGATGTTATCAGAGTAGAAAACTATGCAGGGTGATTTTGCCTCATATCCCAGTAATACCGTGGCTTTCGGGATATCCGCGCTCCCACAATTTGCGTATATCCAATCAAGGGGAAGTTTGCGCTCACTTCTTAAATAGTCTTTGTCAGCGGCACTAAGTAAAGATTCGTTGCGGGTAGTAGCAACAGTTTGAGAAATTGATGATACACTATCCATAGCGGTTGTTCCTTTTGTAAGGGTGGATAACCGCTATCCCTGGTGTTAGTGAGTTGAGGCAATAGCCGTGATATACCCTTCCGGCAAGGGGACTTTCTAGAAAATTGCTAGAAAAAGTCTAGGAAATAAGTTAAGGTTCTGATCAAGGTTTATTGAGTTTCTTGCCTGTCTCTTCACGGAGATAGCGGGAACTTTTTTTTTGCCTGCGGGTGCAGGCGGGCAAATTCTGCTGTTGGAATTATAACCTACAGCCAGATGGCAAATATCCCACAAATAATTGCTATACAACGCTATACTTCTTCTCGAACCCCTATAGGTCTAGGAATATTTTCTCGTATATTAAAGTCTATACAAAGCGAGAAAAATTTATACTGAATCTCACAAATATTTATACACAAGACGCATTTTCCTTACTTTGTATAACAGGCGCTTAAGTAAGTAAGTCCTTTTCCAGTCATAGCCGCCAATAATAGCCGCCCGTGATAGGCGGCCGTGATAAAAAATGAAGGCAAAAAGAAAAGCTAGAGTCACATCATCTGCATAGTGTGATTCTAGCTTTTTACTTTCCGTGCCTACCGATCGCAGCTTAAAACTCAATCAACAAGTCATTAAGTTCCAGTCGCGTGGGGGGGAACTGACCCCCACGTTCGTAGTGGGTAAGTAGTCGCTTCCAAGTGATGCCACTATCCAAATCCCCAAAGTGTTTGGCGTACAGGTATATCCCCCGTTCCCGTGCCTCCCGCTTCATTACCTCTCTGTCTTTCGGAGCCAGCCGCTCTTTGACACTTCGAGAATGTTGGCTCATCCGAACCTCGGTACTCAGGGGTGCATATACCGGGTCGGCGGCTTGACTGATAATGCTGAGTGTCAGTAGCACATTCTGCGTGGCTGGCATAAAGCAAGCTAGCTTAAGTACGGCCCGTGGGGGCAATAGGTAATTGGTGGATGGTCTACCTATCCAGCACAGACCCAGGGCTTCCTCGCTATCTACCGAAAAAATTTCTGGACACTGAATCATGCCATCCCCCTTTAATTCTCCCCCAAAGTAGCGGATAAGCTTGTCTGTAGTGCGGGGTGTCGCACCATACAGGCTATCGCACTGTTCGGGTAGTAGCACGGGGGCCTGGTAGTAATCAAGCCATTTAACATCTTTAACCATCCACAGGCTCAAAAATGCTTCGTTGTGGTCGATGCCATCAAATACACTTTCGCGATACCACTGAAGGGAAAGCGGCTTGTCCCAGGTGTAAGTTAAGAAGTACGATCGCGGGGTATGTGGAGCGGAGTGTTGTGACATAATAATATTCTCAATTGTTTACCCAATTGAGAAAACAGCAGTCATCGGGGTGCAACCCGGTGGCTGTGTTGCTTTCTCTATTTATGACGATCGCACCAAAAGTCACTTTAAGTCAACCCTTAAAATCAGCCATATTCAATCTATTTTTACTCTTAGCCGCCTAAGTTAGGCGGCTAACATCAGAAATACACACAGATACTAGCAAGTACTCTCACTCACATCATGCACATAACTCGATTGAAGGTTTCCGGTTGCCGTGCCGTGCGATCGTACTGCCAAAAAAAACCGCCCAATAAAAAACCGCCCAATAAAAAACCGCCCTTTTTAGGGGGCGGTCGGTACTGGGTGAGTGAATAGGGTAGGGGTTAGACTTCTACTATCACATCTGCTTCACTCAATCCCAAGTAATGCCTGAGAATCACGTCAACACTGTTGCCGCAAGAAGTAGCTATTAGTAACAGTGCATTATTGTTGTGCTTGTTAGCGTGCGCTGTAAGGGTTATGTAAGTATGTCGGGTATGATATTGGGCTAGATACCCTGAAATCTTACCTTCTTCCACTAATTGAGTAACTATACCAGGATAGTGGTATTCAGTTACAGTCCCATCTCCCGAAACATTGTTTAATGTATAGCCTAGCCACCTTTTACCGATACTAGACTGGCTGTGATATTTCCCGCGCTTGCTAGGAAAAACTATCTCACTTGAACTTTCACTTTTTAGTTTTAGCAATAGCTCTCTCAATCGAGAAGTATTGCTAAAATAGAAAAACCTTGCCTCACCTGTCTTAGTCTCTTTTACTTTCTGTGTTGACTTGCCTAGTGACTTGCTAAATCGAATTAGATTTTTTTCTAAATCGATATCTTTCCAAATAAGGGGAATTGCTTCGGAAGTTCTACACCCAGTTAAAAAGTAAAATTCAATTAAGGGTGCATAAACTCTGTCACTTGCTTTGTCAGATTCATAAAAAGCCTTGATAATGATGTCACGCTCTTCTCTAGTAAAAGCACGTCTATCATTCTCAAGCTCTTTTTCGTCTAAGACTTCATGCCATTGTTTTTCCTCCCCGTTTACTATTTTAGGTGCATACTTTTGTTGTGTTGTAACATCGGGTACACTGAACTTGTCAAGTGTAAAAGGGTTTTCAGTAGTTACGTTAACCAGCATCCCTTTAGTTTTACAAAAATCAAATGCTCGATTCAGTTGACTTAGGAGATATTGTTTTGCGTAAATCTTTATCTCTTCAATTGTGATTGTGATTTTAACTTTATCGCTTAAAGAAACAGTTGACAAATCACGATCAGACTGTACGTAGCTATTGTTTTTTCTGTCCCATACTTTACCGTGTATTGCATTAGATAGCGTAGTGAACGCCTCTTTAAACGTCGTTTCCTCTACAACGGTTTTTTTCCATTCAAGGTACGCTTCCCACATCTCCCCTACAGTAATTTCGGGTTCAGGCTGTTTAGTACCTGGTAGTTGCAGCACGTCAGCCAACTTGGCGTATTTACCGCCCCCTAAGCCGTACTTGACAAGTGTCGGATCAAATAACTTGTCCCACTCAGGATGGTCAAGGTCGGATTCCATTGCTATTGCTAGCTGGGTAGCTCGTTTCCAATCTTCTGGGTTGTCAGCACTAAAGCCGTACTTAGTCAGGTACAGGTAGTTAGGCTTACCCTTGAGTGATTTACCCTTTAACTGTTCCCACAACGGTGTGTGACGCTTAGGGAACGCTAACCGCAAAGAATTGCCGTCAGCAGTAACGCTTACATCACAAGACTGTTGAGGACGTTTGTCGCTTCTCATGGTTGTTTCTCCTGAAACTATTGATTTATCAAGGTTCTGTGTTTTCTAGACGGATTCTAGATTCCTGCACTTGTGTGTTTGTTTTTTGTTAGCCGCCTAAGTTAGCCGCCTAACATTTAGAATAGCATCGAACTTTATTCGACAACACTTATCTTTCGGAGAATAAATGAAGGCAACATTCACAAGAATTGAGCCATCTTTTTTGCCTGTAGAGTAAATTTGCCACGTACCTGTGGGAACCTGCCGCAGATACGGTTTATTTTTCCTTAGCCGATCGTAGATTGAGCTTTTTGAGCATTTGGTATATTCGGCGGCACGTTCAACAGTGCAGCCCATTTCCACCAAAACTGCGATCGGCTGGGTGAACAGATTGAGCTGTTCGCTGTTATAATTAGTCATGAGAAATCCTCGGTCTATATAGACCATAAACAACATGAGAGTCCTACTGGTTGCACCCAGTGGCTCCCGAAAACTGATAAGCGATCGAAAGCGTCTCTAGTTACAGCTAGGGGCGCTTGTTTGCTTGTTAAGGGCAGTCTAACACTGCTTTTAAAAATATACAATACAAATAACGTACATTTTTTAAATATATGGTAAATTAGACGTACTAACCTTAAAAGCCTTGTATAACAAGCATTTCATGGAAAACGGCTCGACCAGAATTTCTCGTTCCCAGTTACTATCCAGGGGGTTGACAGTATGAAAGGTACACTTGTCTCTCGCTTCACGCCCAGTCTGATGAAGCACGAAGATTTAGAGGAGATGTTGGTGCAGCGTCACGATTTGGCAAACGAGCTAGTCGAGTCAATCCGGTTGAGCATCCTCAAGCCGATCGAGCAGCATCACCTATTGATTGGGATGCGAGGTATTGGGAAGACGCACTTAGTCTCGCTAATGTATCACCGCGTTTCCAAAATGGAGGATTTGCGGGAAAAAGTGCTGATTGCTTGGTTGCGGGAGGAAGAGTGGGGCGTCACGTCGTTTCTCGATTTGCTCCTGCGAATTTTGCGATCGCTCCAATCAGAATATCCGGCTGAATACAAGGCTGAATTGTTCGATCGGGTAGAATCGCTTTACGGTGAATCGCCCGATAGCGCTCAACAGACAGCAGCAGAATTGCTGAAAGATTTTGCGGGCGATCGCACTCTCCTTTTACTTGTAGAAAATCTGGATGACTTGTTTGAAGGGTTGGCCGACAGCGGGCAGCAGCAATTCCGAGACTATTTAGAAAGTTATCCTTTCTGTACGATTTTCGCCACCTCTCAGCATTTATTCAAAGGAATCGACAATAAAAAAGCGCCATTCTACGAGTTTTTCAATCGCCACTATTTAGAAAAGCTGAAGTTAGATCAAGTTGTCGGGTTATTGAAAAATATCGCTCAATTAGAGGACAACAAAGAACTAGAGTTATTCATAGAAACGCCAACGGGACGTTCTCGAATTGAAGCAATCCATCACTTGGCTGGCGGCAACCACCGCGTTTATATGATTTTTGCGGAATTTCTGACTCGCGACTCGCTGGATCGACTGGTAAAACCGTTTTTGCAAACCCTAGATGAATTGACGCCCTACTATCAGGCCCGGATGGCGTGGCTTTCGCCGCAGCAAAGAAAGATAGTTGAATTTTTGTGCGATCGGCGCGGGGCTGTGATGGTTAAAGAGATTGCCCAACGCTGTTTTATGACGCATCAGACAGCATCCAGCCAACTCAAACAACTGTCGGGAATGGGTTATGTGACGAGCGAGTCGATCGGGCGCGAGTCGTATTATGAACTTCAAGAAGTGCTGATGCGCTTTTGCATGGATGTGAAGAAGCATCGGGGCGAGCCGATTAGTTTAATTGTGGATTTTTTGCGTTTGTGGTACACGCAAGAAGAGCTGAAACAGCGATTGGATCGCTTGGGAGTTGGATTTGCTGCGATCGGGAAAGAGCTAGTTGATAATAGCTCGGAAAAAAGTTATTTGAAGTATCAGCTAAATCGGGAAACACTACCGCCTAATGCTGTCATCGAGCTAGAATATCTGCTGCGTGCCCTTCAGGCAAGGGAAACAGATGATTGTGAAGACTCTCGCGTGGCAGCTTGCGTGCGGGAAATTAAAAATTGCAGAGAGAAGAAAGACCATGTTTCGGCTTTGAATCTAGCAAATAAACTGGTAGGAATTCGCGGTAAGGCAGGGGACTGGTTAGAAAAAGCCCGTTGCTTGCAGAATCTCGAACGCTACGATGAAGCATTAGAATCCTTTGATAGGGCGATAGAGCTTGACCCTAACGATTTGTCAGCTTTGGTTTTACGAGGCAATTTACTCTACAACCTCAAACGCTACGATGATGCTTTAGCATCTTTCGATCGGGCGCTTGAATTAGAGGCTAATTATCAATCTATTTGGGCTTTACGAAGCTATGTACTCGATAATCTCCAACGCTATGATGAAGCTTTAGCATCCTTTGAGCGGGCAATCGAACAGGGTGCCAATTATGAGGAGATGTGGCTTATACGAGGCAATGTACTCAACAACCTCAAACGCTACGATGAAGCCTTAGAATCTTTTGATAGGGTAATCGAACTTGATGCCAATTATAAGTTAGCTTGGCGTATCCGAAGCAATGTACTCAACAATCTCAAACGCTACGATGAAGCCTTAGAATCCGTTGATAGGGTAATCACGATTGACCCCAATGATCAGTCGGCTTGGCTTTTACGAGGCAATGTACTCAACAACCTCAAACGCTATGATGAAGCTTTAGAAGCTTACGACAAAACTATCGAAAGTGACCATAATAATCATTGGTATTGGGGTATCCGAGGCGATGTACTCAACAACCTCAAACGCTATGATGAAGCTTTAGAAGCTTACGACAAAGCGATCGAACTTGATGCCAATTATCAGTTGGTTTGGTTTCTTCGAGGTCTTTTACTCGATACACTCAAACGTTATGAAGAAGCCTTAGTATCTTACGATCGGGCGATCGAACTTGGCGAAAATGATCGGGATGTTTGGGTTTTACGAGCCCTTGTACTCAAGAGCCTCAAACGCTATGATGAAGCATTAGTATCTTACGATCGAGCGATCGAACTTGGCGATCGATATTCATATGTCTTCTTCCATCGCGCCATTGTCATTCTCGGATTAAATCGGTGGGATGAAGGCATCGCCGCCTTAGACGACGCATTCCAACGCATTGAATCAGACGAGGAAGTTAGTTCTGAAGATGCCAATTTAATTACCCGCAACCTATTCGCAAACACGCACCAGCCGATAACTAAACCTCGCATCATCAGCCTAATTGCAGTTTACGAAAAACACGAATATCTCTCAATCTTAGGAAATGGAATTGTGCGAAACATCCCCGCGCTAATGTCAGAAATGGTAAGCGACAAAGCCGCACGCACTTGGTTAGAATTGTGGCAAGAACTAACCAGCAACTACGAACAATTCCAAATTCCCATCCGCCTGCTGAATGCGGCAGTCCGCTATAAGGAAACCAAGGGCGACAGACGAGTTTTGCTAGAACTTGCCATTGAAGAACGCAATTTATTAGAACCATTGGTGTCAAGAAAACCAGAATAAGTAAAACAGGACTTACGCACTCCGACCAAGAAACCGGGTTTTTTACCTAATCTGCCGATTGCAACGAAGTCTTTTCGTGAAAAACCCGGTTTCTGGGCCCCCTGGGTAAGTCCTATAAAATCGATCTAAAATAGAAATTGATGATACTAGCAAAGGACTCATCCCCATGACCGCAACAATTCCAACTAAAACCTCAGCAGAAATCATCTACCCAGACAGCGACGGCAAACCCATGTCAGACAATACCAAACAGTTTGAACTAATTGTCACCATTCAAGGCGGAATAGATGCCTTATACAAAGACAACGAAAATGTCTTTGTAGCAGGTGATTTGCTGTGGTATCCCGTGGAAGGAGATAACAAAACTCGCCAAGCACCTGATACGATGGTAGTGTTTGGCAGGCCGAAAGGTTACAGAGGTTCCTACCAACAGTGGCTTGAAGATAATATCGCCCCGCAAGTGGTCTTTGAAATCCTCTCGCCGGGAAATCGAATCGGAGCACTGTTTAAGCTGTTTAATTTCTACCAGGATTATGGAGTCGAAGAATATTATGTCTACAGTCCAGAGGATAATGAATTAATTGGTTGGCTGCGTTCTGATGGAAAACTCAACTATATTGAATTAATGGATGGTTGGGTGAGTCCGCGTTTGCAGATCCGTTTTCAAACTGCATCGGGAGACTTGGAAATTTATCGGCCTGATGGACAGAAGTTTTTGTCTTATGTGGAGTTGTCAAGACAACAGGAATCAGCACAGCGACAAATGGAACTAACACAGCAACAAATGGAACAAGAACGGCAAGATAAAGAGTTAGCACAGCAAAAAGCCGATCGCCTATCCGAGAAATTGCGAGAAATGGGCATCAATCCCGACGAAATTTGAACAAAAAAGACCGGGCGGTTAAAACCGGGTTATTTTCTTCCGTCCGCAGGGGCGGACATCGTTTGTATAGGCGCGATTTCAATCGCCGTCTTATCTTTGTTTGTATAGATGCGATTTCAATCGCCGTGATTTCTATTTTTTATTTTCAATCCTCAGACAACCTATAATAACTTGACATATCAGCAACCAACTATGCAAAATCCCCGCCAAATAGCCTTTCTCGCACTCCGCGAAGTCCACCGCCGCGGTGCATTCGCAGATGCCGCACTCGATCGCGCTTTCAGCAATTCTCAACTCAACGACCTCGATCGGCGTTTAGTGACAGAATTAGTTTACGGTAGCGTCAGGAGAATGCGATCGATCGACTTCATCATCGACAAACTAGCAACAAAGAAATCCTCCCAACAACCGCCAGAACTCCGCACCATCCTACATATAGGGTTATATCAACTCGAATATCTCAACCAGATTCCCCCATCCGCCGCCGTCAACACCACCGTTCAACTAGCAAAAGAAAACGGATTTTCAGGACTCAGCAGTTTTGTCAACGGTTTGTTGCGCCAATACATCCGTTTAACAGATAACAACTTAAACCCATTAACAGTTACGAATTATAAATCAACCGTCGAACGCCTAGGAATTCTGCACAGCTTCCCCGAATGGCTGGTAAAATTGTGGATCGAACAAATAGGCGAAACCGAAACCGAACAACTCTGTGAATGGTTCAACCAATCCCCCACAATTGACCTGAGAATCAATCCCTTAAAAAGCTCGATCGCCGAAATCGAAGCTGCCTTCAAATCCCACAACATCTCAACTAGCAGAATCCCTCACTTGCCCCAAGCATTAAGACTAAATGGCAGCATCGGCGCAATTCAAAACCTCCCCGGATACAGCGAAGGTTGGTGGACAATCCAAGACAGCAGCGCTCAATTAGTCACCCATTTACTAGCGCCCCAGCCAGGGGAAACTATCATCGACGCCTGCGCCGCGCCGGGGGGAAAAACCACCCACAGCGCCGAATTAATGCAGGATACAGGCACAATTTATGCCTGCGACAAAACCGCCAGCAGACTCAAAAAACTTAAAGAAAATGCAGACAGACTCCAGATGAAATCCATTAAAATTCATACCGGAGACAGCCGCCATTTCCCAGAGTTTGTTAACCTCGCAGACAGAGTTTTACTAGACGCACCTTGTTCCGGCCTCGGAACCCTCCACCGCCGCGCCGACGCCCGCTGGCATCACACGCCCGAAAACATTCAACAACAATCTCAACTGCAATCGGAATTGTTAGCAAATGCAGCGACATTTGTCAAATCCGGCGGCGTATTAGTTTATGCAACTTGCACAATTCATCCCTTGGAAAATGAAACAGTTATTCGATCGTTCTTAGACAACAATCCTCACTGGCAAATAGAACCGCCAACAATTGATTTACCCGTACAGCCATCACCCGAAGGATGGGTGAAAGTGTGGCCGCACAGACATCACATGGACGGCTTTTTTATGGTGAGGCTAAAGCAATTGAAAAACGAGTAAAGTCCTTACTGCAAACCGATAGTTTAATAAGCCGGTTCTTGATAAGCTGGCTCTTCATAAGCCGGCTCTTGATAAGCTGGCTCTTCATAAGCCGGTTCTTGATAAGCCGGCTCTTGCGGTGGGTAATACTTCGGTTCAGGATTAGGATTGTACGGTACGATCGCACCATCCTCATTCACAATCATCCCCCGAATAATCCTCTTAGGCTCCACCGGTTTGGGCTTAATACTGCGTTTGCGACCCTCCAACTCCGGCAACTTCGGAAACTTCTCAACCGGCATTCCCTTAACAGCTTGACTCATAAAATCGCGCCAATTATAGGCCGCCGTACCGCTAGTTCCCCAGGTGGGATAATTGTCATCATTCCCTAGCCACACCCCAGTCACAACTTGTGGAATGTAACCAATAAACCACAAATCCCTGACATTTTCCGAAGTACCGGTTTTGCCCGCTACAGCGCGATCGTTTAAAGCCGCAGGCCCCCCCGTACCGTCTTGCACCACACCCTCCAACATCCAAGTAGTAATCGCAGCACTATCCTTATCCAAAACCCGCTTCGGTTTAAAATTAGCCTGATAAATCACATCTCCCCGCTGATTAATCACCCGCTTAATTCCGTGGGCTTCAATAAAATTCCCTTGCGTGGCTAAAGTACCGTAAGCATTGGTTAACTCCAGCAAATTAACCTCCGAAGAACCCAAAGCCAGGGAATAAATCGGACTCAATTTCGACTTAATTCCCATATCGTTGGCTAATTTTATCGCCGGTTCAAACCCCACATCCATCAACACCTTCACAGCTACGACATTCACCGAACTCGTCAAAGCATCAGAGATCGATCGCCAACCGCTAAATTTTTTGCCATAATTATTCGGTTGATAGCCGTCGATAATAATTGGTTCGTCTTCGTAACTGTCATAGGGAGAAAAACCAGCCGCCATCGCCGCTGCGTAAACCAACCCTTTAAACGTCGATCCGGGCTGCCGCAAAGCCTGCGTAGCACGGTTAAATTCACTTTCCTTAAAATTTCCACCTCCTACCAGGGCCTTAACTTCCCCAGTCTTAGTGTCCATAGAAACTAAAGCGGCCTGTTCAAAACCCTGACGGCGGCCATCAACTTCGATCGCATTTTTAACAACCTGTTCCGCTATTTTCTGCCACTTCAAATCCACCGTCGTCTCGACAGTCAAACCGCCAGCTTCCAAAGCATCCTGAGAAACATAGCGCGGCAATTCCTTCCGAATGTAACTAGCAAAATAAGGTGCGACTACTTTAAATCGCTTCGGCGGACTTGGTTTAACCGCCATAGGTTCCGCCATTGCCTCCTTCGCCTGAACCTCTGTAATTACCTTCGCTTCCTGCATTTGTTGCAGCACAAGATTGCGGCGTTTCTTAGCAATATCGGGATTAACCAAAGGCGAATATTCGCTCGGTGCCGGAGGCAAACCCGCCAAAGTTGCCATCTCTGCCAAAGTTAATTTATCGACACTTTTGCTAAAGAAAACCAAAGCTGCATCTGCCACTCCGTAGGCATCCGAACCCAAATAAACCAGATTTAAATATCTTTCTAAAACTTGCTCTTTACTCAACTCCCGCTCTATTTTCTGGGCTAAAAGAGCTTCCCGAACCTTCCGCCTAATACTTCTTTCCTGATTGAGAAAAACAACGCGAGCCAATTGTTGGGTAATTGTACTGCCGCCCTGCACTAAATCTCTTGCTATCAAATTAGAAACAATCGATCGCACAATACCTTGATAATCCACCCCGCGATGTTGGTAAAAACGGCGGTCTTCTATGGCAATAAAAGCTTTAACCAACAGTTCGGGAATTTCTTGAAGTTTGAGTTTATCTCTAGTTGCAGGCCCCGACTGCAACAAAATCGTCTTATCGGCCGCCTTAATTGTCAGTGTCCCGTCGCGGTTAAAGGCCGACAAATCGTTAACATCCGGCAAACCTTTGTCTAAGGTGTACAAAATCCATAAACCGTAGATTAAAGCGCCCCCGCCTATACTGGCCACACCTAAACTTATCCAAAATCTAGGGCGACGGGAGATCCGTTTTTTAGGATTTTCCTGCGGTGCGCTATTTTCCTGCGGTGCGCTAATTTCCTGTAGTTCCGTATGTCTCTGCAGTTCGGTGTTCGGCGGTGCGCTATTTTCCCGCAATTGGCTACTATCCGATTTTTTGGGTGATTTAGTTCCCAGCAAACTTAATCCCGGCCGCAACAATTCTTTTCCCTTGGTTTGCAAGCTGGTAACTTGAGGTTCAATTTCCAACCAAGCAATTAAGCGCCTCAACCCTTCCCACCTGCGGTTGACTATTGGATATCGAGCGTATTCTGGTTCTAAATATTCTGATTCTAAATATTCGGATTCTAATTCAGACTCTTCTAGAGGTGCAGCATCTTCTGATACCACATACTCCGATCTTTGGGCCGTTGTCCCTGTATAAAATTCCGCCTCCGATTCCGGCGAGTTGAGCTTATTGCCCTTCGCAGCCTTCGGCGGTTCTCGATCGGAATTACCGCTTATTGCGTTAGTGACTTTGCTCAATGTATCTTTGATATTTGAGAAAAATTCTGCCACGTTCAGACCTTCAAACCTCATCAAGTCCGATTAAAAATTAAAAATTAAAAAAGCTAGCTTTCTTAAATTCTTAATTTTTAATTCGACATTTTTTCTTGAATAACACGCTGCCTTGAATTAGATTTTTTGAATTAAAAAGTTTTTAATTCACAACTCAAAATTCAAAACTTTTCTTAACGCTGCAGAGTTTGGTATTTTTTTGAGTTGTGAATTACATTTTTTGAATTAAAAAAATTTAAACTCAAACCTCAAAACTCTGCTTAACTCGCATGACCCAGTGCCAAGGCTGCTACCAGCATACCCAAAACCAGGAAAGGCTGAGCACTTGCCTGATATTTAACATCATTTTCCAGGGGATTACGCAAAAAGTACATATCCTGAAAAGTAATTTGGGGAATTATCAGCAGCAGCAGAATGACAGCGTAAAGGTTTTGGTGGATGCTGATCAGGTAGCCTGCAATCCCAGCTTGAAAGATGTCGATCGTCAACACGCAAATCCAAGCTGCGGTGCTGATGCCAAACATCACTGGCAAAGATTTTAACCCTAATTGCCGATCGCCCTCAACACTTTTGAAATCATTGACGATCGCAATCCCCAGCCCTGCCAAACTGTAAAACAGGGTCAAAATCATAATCGTGGGATCTAGTGTACCAAACAAAGCTTGACCAGCCCACCAAGGCAGGGCAATGTAGCTAGCACCCAGGGCATAATTTCCCAACCAGCCATTCTGCTTGAGTTTCAGTGGGGGCGCAGAGTAGATATAAGCTAGAAACGCGCCGCCGAGAGTCAAAACAGTCATTATCGGGAATTCATGACCCGCCCACAAGTCTAGAGCATAAGCCACCCCAATGCCAGCGGCTAATAATACCAAAATTTGCGTTACTACTTGGGGAATCGAGATAATCCCGGAGGGAATCGGACGGTAGGGCTCGTTAATGGCGTCGATGTCGCGATCGTAAAAATCGTTCAAAGTTTGAGTGTACCCGGTCAGCAACGGCCCTGACATCAACATACAAGCTGCTGCGATCGAGAAATTCTCTAGGTTCCAAACATAGTTTCCAGAAGACGCCGCCCCGCACACCACGCCCCAAATGAGGGGAATCCAGGTAATCGGTTTCATCAGTTGCAAGCGAATCTTCCAGATGGAAGTTTCCCCGCTAGCGGCCCCTTTCATGCCCAACAGTTGCCGAGTTTTGGAACTGCGGTTTTCGGTAGCAGCACTTTCCGGTGCAGATTCTGGGGAGATTGGGGAGGGAGGAGAGTCAGACATAAGTGTGATGTTAGCGGTACTGCTACTATTGTGTCGTTCTGCGTTTCATTGACACTCTCCGGGCTAAAGCCACAGAGATTCTTTGATCTACGAGTCAATTTGCTGAGACAGGATTTCTGAGCGTCAAAGTAGAGATATTAAACTCAGCGAGACTGTCACCAGTCTCGCTGGTCTTCAAAACCGTGCATGAGACTTTCACCTCACACGGCTCC
>NZ_JAUBTI010000137.1:0-15163 GCF_036702415.1 Microcoleus sp. D3_18a_C4
CGTCCTTTTTGGACGGGCGGGACGCCCATCCCACAATAACAATTAAAATTGTAAGTTATTTAATTCGCGATCCTTAGCGGCAACCGCCATCGGGTCGGCAACACTTCAGAAGAGACTGTAAAAAAAAATTAAAAACCATCACAATTAAGAGCAATTAGCATCCTGTAAGGATTTGGAAATCATCCAGATATACCAAAAAAATTGCACTCTAAAAACGATCCGATCGCCCAACCAACCCAGAAATCCTGTTTCAGCTCGATCGGCATTCATCAAAATACACGACATACATTGCAGTTACCTCTACAGCAGAGTGAACCATCTCGTGTAGACTAAAACCGTAGTTAATCTGTCAATTTCTTTGAGGAAAACGATTTTATGACAGGAGTATCGGCGATCGAGTCGATTGTAGCGCAAGCACCTCCCTTGGGCAGCGATCCTGCTACAAATAGCCAAACGGCAGGAACCATTCCTGAATTGGTCATCATCTTGATCGTTCTGCTGCTGATTGCAACTTTTGTTGCACTCGTAACCCAACGGTTGCGAATTCCCTATGTAACGGGCTTAGTGTTAGCAGGCTTGCCAATTACGGAGGTATTGTCGCGTCGAATTGGTTTAGACCCCTCTTTAGTATTAAATCTTTTCCTACCCATTCTTATTTTTGAAGCAGCTATCAATACGGATATCAGCCGTCTCCGCAGCACCTTTAAGCCGATCGCCCTGCTGGCGGGCCCAGGCTCGATCTTTTCCTCAGCAATTATCGCTATTCTGGTTAAATTTGGGCTAGGGCTAGACTGGATTCCGGCGTTGCTGATCGGAGTAATTCTGGCAAACACTGATACAGTCTCAATGATCGCGGTTTTTAAAGAGATCCGTGTGCCTTCTCGATTGTCCACCATTGTTGAGGGAGAAACTCTGTTCAATGATGCGGCTGCCCTGGTTTCATTCAATTTGATTCTAGTCGTTTATGCTACAGGTTCTCTTACTGTCCTGGGAGGACTTAAGGAACTGCTCGTGGTTGCCTTGGGTGGAGGACTCGTGGGTGTCATCTTAGGTTACTTGAGTCTGCCGATATTTGTTCGATTAAATGACCCGTTGAGTAGTCTCTTGCTGACAGTTGCGCTGGCGTTAGGAACATTCCAAATCGGGCAATTTTTGGGGGTATCCGGTGCGGTGGCTGTGGTTATCGCCGGACTTATTTTTGGCAATCTAGGGCTTTCTCGCAGTACGTCAGCCTCGGATCGAATTACGCTACTCAGCTTCTGGGAGTACGCTGGTTTTGGGGTCAATACATTTATTTTTCTGCTGATCGGCATTGAGATTAACCCGCTGACGCTGTGGAGAATTTTGCCATCCATTCTGTTCGTTATTTTGGCGTATCAACTGGGACGGATTCTCTCGGTATATCTGTTGTTAGCGGCGCTGCGGTGGTTCGATCGTCCGATTCCCCTGCGCTGGCAGCACGTTCTGTTTCTGGGAAACATCAAAGGCTCACTCTCGATGGCGCTGGCGCTTAGTATTCCTCTGGCATTGACAGGACGAGATAACATCATTGCCCTGGTTTTCGGTGCAGTTTTATTCTCCCTGGTAGGACAGGGATTAAGTTTACCCTGGCTAGTAAAACGGTTACAAATTAGCCGTGTTTCTGATGTAATGCAGGAAGCTGGGCAGTTACAGATTCAGTTGATTGCTTCCAAAGCGGCTCAAGATGAGCTAGATAGTTTGCTGAAATCTGGTGTGTTGCCGAAGGCAGTTTACGAAGAGTTATGGGCATCATATCAAGCACGAGTAGCACACTCTGAGCGAGTGCTGCGCGATCTCTACAATAAACATCGGGCCGGGCAAGTACAGGGCGATCGCAGCGGGCTAGATACGATTCGACGGCGATTGCTTCTAGCAGAAAAAGGAGCAGTTAGCGATGCCCTCCGCAAGCGAATTGTCCCAGAGGATCTGGTTCATCCTTACATCAAAGATTTGGATGAGAAACTTCTAACGTTGGCAGATGACTAGCGCGAATGCCGAGGTAATCAATCATCTGGTGAACTAGCTCTGGACGGGTGACGACCAAGATGGTAGAGCCTGCTTCAAGAACAGTATTGCCGTTCGGAATCTCCAGATTGGCGCAGGCATGGCATTGATAACCAATAATCAGCGAACCTGTTGGAAAACGGGGGTCTTGAGCAATTTGAGCAACGGTGCTACCTGCCACCTTGCAATCGCCTGGAACTGGCAGCTTTAGTACCTCGACTTGCCCGTGTTCAAAGTGCATCATCGACTCGATTTGGGGATATTCAATCGCATTCGCCATTGATGCAACTGCCAAATCAATAGTGCTGATGATGTGACTTGCTCCGGCAAGTCGATAGGCTTCCATGAATTCGCGATCGCGCATTCGCACCACAATATGGGAAATGCCATAGCTCCTCGATAGGGTGATCAGCGCTAAATTCAGTGCATCATCGCTGAGTGCTGCAACGACTGCGTTTGCTTGTTTAATTCCCGCTTCCAGAAGAACCGTTGTGCTCACCGCACTGCCTTCAAATGCCATCACTCCGATTTTTTCACGAGCAAAGCGACAAGCAAGCGGGTCGGCATCGAGGATTGCAACCGTATGACCGAGTGTTAATAGCTGCTGGGCTAAACCCAGCCCCATCATTCCTGCTCCACCAATTAATACGTACATGACTATTTGTCACCCCAAGAATTAACTTTACAGATTTATCCCTATGAGTGAGATTGTTTTAGACTTCTATCAGTTTAATCGACTTGTGGGGTGGCTTCTACCGGGCTTACTTATTACCTGTTAGACAGTTAATTTAATCTGCTTTTGGGGTAGGCATTGCTAGCCCGCCCCTGCATAGATTTTCCTCAGTTATGTACGTAGCAGGAACCCTACATAATCTTAGGCACTTTAAAAAACTCCCCATCGCGATCGGGAGCTCCCTCCAAAATACTTTCTCCCTTAGCAAAAGGTTGCAAATCGTCCGATCGCATTACATTACTAACATCGATCGCCCGCGTTGTCGGCTGCACCTTACTCGTATCTAGTTCACTCAACTGCTCGAAATAATCCAAAATACCGTTAAGTTGACCAGTAAACTGCTCTTCTTCTTCCGGCGTTAATTCCAATCTCGCTAAATTCGCTACTTTCCGAACTTCTTCTCTGTCAATCATAAAAATCGGGAATGGGGAATTGGGAAATGGGCATTGGGCATTGGGCATTGGGCATTGGACATAGGGAATTGGTTATTTGCTATTAGAGAAACGACTAAGCTGTTCTGCCTTTAAATTGTATGTCACAAAAATTTAAAGTCTTGTGGGGAGTAGGGGTTGGGCGTCCCGCCCGCCCTGAATATACAGTTTAAATGCGCGACAGCTTAACTACCAACTATTAACTACTAACTATGCCCCATGCCCCGTGCCCCATGCCCATCCTAGTTAAAAATACACATCAATTTGCGATCGGCCTGTCGTCTTCAGCCAATTTTGTACCTCAATGTAATTGTTTGGGGCCAAGCGAATAGCCTCTTTCCAATAATCCGCAGCTTTATCAAACAGCCCTTCCGCCCCTTCAATATTGCCAGCTTCCTTTTCCTTTTCCCCTTGATAGTGGTAAATTACAGCAATATTATTCAGTGCTTGTGGCATTCTCGGATTGAGATCCAAAGCCTCGCTGTAATATTCCAAAGCTTTATCGTGTTCGCCGTTGCTAGTATGGATCAGCCCCATATTGTACAAGACATAACTGCGATCGTAAGGATCTTCCTCCAGCTTCAGCGCTTCATGATAATTGTCCAGGGCTTCAGCGTATTCGCCATCTGCTTGAGCTGACATACCATCCCGGTAATAAGCAAAAGCTTCCTTCGCCTGCTTTTTGGCTGGCATAATCTTGAGGATGATATCAGCCATTACCGTGAAACTTTTGTCAATAAAGTTATCGTTGCGTTGAGTTCTTGGCATATGCGATTCTTTGGTTAGTGGCTAATCAGAAAAATTAGCCTGTAAAGTTTTGCTATTAATAATTGCGCCACTGTTGTAGTGGGCCGTTGTGTTGAGGGCGCTAAAAAGTTTAGTCGATCGCACCTGCGAACCTTAAAACACGCCCTTGGGTTTAACACCCGCGCAAGCTCTATCTATTTTATAGAAGTCTTGCAAGACTTGCAAAAAAACTAGATTTCTTTAACATATCTCTGGCACTCTACACAAAACTTACAAAAACCCGCGCCGAAGGGAAAAGTTCTGCAGGAGGGTGCAGAGGCGATCCGGTTCGAGGGCTCCGCCAACGGGCGATCGCACACCGTACCTTACTAACTGTACCCATAATCCCTCCTCGTTGACTCTCAGAGCAAACAAGCAAAAGCAAATGCCGAGGAGAAAGTCAATCACAAAGTTTTATTAAGCTATTCGACTTCAGCCCATACTTAAAAGTTATTCGGCAAAACACTAGCAATATTTTGCCCCAAAGTCAAGGGCAGCCTCAAAAAAAATCAGCAAGCCGATCGCCAAAACCAGCTCGAATTCCCGCAATATATAATAAAAATAACCGGGTAATTTTCACAGAGAGAAACCTATGGCTCCGAATCCCACCATTATGCAAGCCGTCGAACAACTTGGCTACCGCGTTACGGTTGGAGACGTGGCGGCAAAAGCTGGATTAGATGTCAATTTTGCCCAGCGAGAACTGTTAACCCTCGCCTCCGAAGCAGGTGGCAACCTGCAAGTAGCAGAATCCGGCGACATTGCCTACCTATTTCCCAAGAACTTTCGAGATATTTTGCGAAACAAATTCTTGCGCTTGCAGTTGCAGGAATGGTGGCAAAAAATCTGGCGGGTTTTATTTTACCTGATTCGGATATCTTTTGGCATAGTGCTGGTAGCTTCCATCCTCTTAATTTTTGTTGCTATCACTATTTTAATCTCCAGTTTACTCTCCAGCAGCGACAGCAATAACGGGGGAGGAGGAGACGGTGGCGGCGGGGGCGGCAGAGGCGGCAGCTTTTCCTTTTTTCCCTACTTCTGGAACGATTTAGTCTGGATATTTTACTGGAACCATGACCAACCATACTACCAGCAGCGATCGCGCTTAACTGGCCAAAAACCCGAGATGAGTTTTCTGGAAGCAGTTTTCTCCTTTCTCTTTGGAGACGGCAATCCCAATCACAATCTAGAAGAGCGCAAGTGGAGCGATATTGCCGCCGCAATTCGCAACAACCGAGGCGCCGTCGCCGCCGAACAAATTGCTCCATATCTAGACAATCTCGGACAAGGATACACCCGAGAATACGAAGAATATATGCTACCGGCTCTCGCCCGTTTTGACGGCCGCCCCGAAGTCAGTCCCGAAGGGCAAATAGTCTACCATTTTCCGCAATTGCAAACCACAGCCACCGAGAGAAATTCTGAACCAGTAGCAGCTTATTTGCGAGAAATGCTGTGGCGTTTCAGCAACGCCAGTTCCGGCCAAATCATGCTCGCAGCAGGGTTAGGAGCCGTCAATCTTGTCGGTGCGTTAGTTTTGGGGAATCTATTAACTAATAGTGCGCTCGTAGGTGAATTTATCGGTTTCGTCAGCGCTGTTTATCCCATGCTCCTAATTTACGGCGTCGGATTTCTCGCAATTCCTTTAATTCGCTACTTCTGGATTCAGTGGAAAAATAGCCGGATAGAAGCCCGCAATCAAGAGCGTCAGCAGCGAGCAATGTTATTAAACGAACCTGATGACAGCTTGCTCAAAAAACTGGCCTACGCCCGAAAATTTGCAGCAGAAAACGTTCTGACTGGAGAAGACTTAGCTTATACAACAGAAACAGAATTAACCCAACAAGAACTAGAACAGTCAGCCAAAATAGATGCCGAATGGCAGCGCAGGCTCGATCGCTCGGACAACTTGTAATACTAATGAAAAAAACAGTTGTTTGTTGGTAAGTTAGGTTGTACTAAAATCTTGCACCTTTTTCAAGGATAGACAGGATGCCTGTTCCACAATAAAATATCTTTGTTGTGTGTGGAACGGGCTTCTAGCCCGTTGCTAAGAATGGTGAAAAGTGTCAATCTTTACTAATGCCATAGTTTTTTATACTCCGACTTTTATTAAATAAGCTTAGGGCGTTTAAAAATCAAACAATTTTGGTCATACTTCGAGTCGTGATCCAGAGCCACAAGTTCCCATCCCTCCTCCCCCAAATGATTGACAAATAGATGCAGCGAGCCTTGTTTCCAATCTCGCTGTTCTTCACCGTTTACATATAAACTAATCAGCTTGTTTCCAAAAGGATACATATTCGCATCCACAAATAAATACTCCCACTTTTGCATAGCAATCCTTAATGTAGTTAGTCATTAGTCATTAGTCATTAGTTATTAGTCATTAGTCATTAGTCATCAATCATTAGTCATTAGTCATTAGTCATTAGTCATTAGTCATTAGTCATTAGTCATCAATCATTAGTCATTGCCAATTGCCAACTGCCAATTCCCAATTTCCAATACTTCGGCTACGCGGTTCCTGGCCTGCGACTACGCGGTTCCTGAGCGTAGTCGAAGGGCTGTACAAGTTCCCAATTCCCAATTCCCTGTATTCAGGACACGGAAGTCACGGATACAGGAATAGCTGTTTTTCCCTTCTTCCTTCTTCCTTCTTCCTTCTTCCTTCCCCCTGACATCCGTTATATCCGTTACATCCGTCGAGCGAATCCGTTGCCGAACTTCTTCCTTCCCCATTCCCAGCAGTTACTGGACTGCAATTCTAGCCAAAGTAGCACCTCGGTAATAGTGCAGCAAAATCTGCTGGTAGCCGTATCCCTGCCTGGCCAAATTGTAGGCCCCCCACTGACTCATTCCTACAGCATGGCCGAAACCTTTGCCAGCAACTTGAAAACCGGTAGGAGCTTGGCCACTGTTCCTTGGGTTCCCACCGCCCGCGTACTGAGGAATCACAGTAAAGCGGGTACTCCTCAAATTTAGAACCCGGCGTAAATCTGCGCCAGTCATGACCCTAGAACCGCCATCTCCAACTACTTTCATCTTCAAAACGCTGCCGTGAGCGGTAGTGCGTTCTGGCTTCATCGAGATCACATTACCCACGCCAGAAATCCTATTGCTGATTTGAGCCCGGGAAAAATTTTCTTTCCATTGGTAAACCGGGGCCCCTTGGTCGAAGTCAGGAACAGCACGCAGGTAAGGCAGAGGTTCCGTCCAAACATCCTCGACATTTTCAGTATGTCCCCCAGAGGCAGAGTGGAAAGCGGCTAAAATAATCTGACCGTTGTAGGCCAGAACTTGACCGGCGGTTGCATCGACTGCGGAATAAGTGCCAGAAGATTCTGTTTGCAGTCCTTTGTAAACTTGGGAATACTGAGTGCTGTCCACGTCGTAAAGGTCGGTTTCGCTTTTGAGGCGCTGGTGGATAGCGTAGGAACGGGCGGCGACTGCTTGGGCTTTCAAAGCCTCTTGAGGCCAATTGCCACTCATCTCGGCGCCGAGAACGCTGTAGAGATATTGTTCGATATCGACGTAGTTGATGGCAGTCAAGCCTCCTTTTTGGGGAACTAGAAGCGTGCGTCCCCGATACCAACGATCGCCAATCCAGACATAACCGTTCCCCGTCGGCTCGATCCAAACTTGGTTGGCGGCCCAGCGACCGATCGCCACTGTTCCCGATCGAAGTTGAGCCGACTGAGAACTATTTGCCGACAGTTCGCCCAAATTGCGCCCGCTACCGTCCCGGATTGCCGCCTTTGTAGAACTGCCGACTTTTATCTGACTTGCCCCGTCTTGTACCGCCACTCGCAAGATCAGCGCGGCCTGTGCTGGGGCTACCATTGCCAGCCAAAACAACAGCGAAATCCAAAAGTAGCGTTTTTTTAATGTCGAAAAAACGGAACCCAAAAATACTCCTGACTGCATTTGAAAATTTTCCTCCTGTGCTGTATGAGTTTAAGAATTTTTAAGGGAAGGGAAGGCAAGGGAAAAAGGAAGGGGAACGGAAGAAAGAAAACGTTAGAATTGGGTTTGGCACTCTGTGCGCTTGTCGAAAATGATTTTAGCAACTAGATGTTCGCAGGAACAGCGATTTATCCCGGTTCCTGGCTGCGACTATTTCCTGTATGTCGGATCAGCCGCACTCTGGATATATGTAACATATTTTTTAAGACTTAATTGAGGTGATTTGACTCTTGCAGATTACATTTCTCGGAACTAGCTCCGGCGTACCCACGCGATCGCGCAACGTTTCCAGCATCGCCCTCCGGTTGCCCCAGCGAGCGGAACTCTGGCTGTTTGACTGTGGCGAAGGAACTCAGCACCAGTTTCTCCGCAGCGATCTCAAAGTCAGCCAACTGAGCCGCATTTTCATCACTCACCTGCACGGCGACCATATTTTCGGCTTAATGGGTTTGCTGGCTAGCTGCGGTTTGGCGGGGAATGTCAAGCGCATCGATCTTTACGGGCCTCCGGGACTTGAAGAATATTTGCAAGCTGGCGTTCGCTATTCTCAAACTCATTTTTCTTACCCAGTTAAGGTACACAAAATTCACGAGGGAGTCATCTATGAAGATGACGAATATATTGTTAGCTGCGGCCCTTTGAAGCACCGAGTTACTGCTTTTGGTTATCGAGTAACTGAGAAAGATCGTCCGGGACATTTTGATGTAGAAAAAGCCAAGGCTGTGGGTATTCCTTGGGGGCCGCTTTACGGTCAATTAAAACAAGGAAAGACGGTAAAGTTAGAGGACGGGAGACAGTTTAAAGGTACTGATTTTTGCGGCCCGGATCAAATCGGGCGCAAGTTTGTTTATTGTACTGACACGGTTTTTTGTGACGGGGCCGTGGAATTAGCGAAGGATGCTGATTTGTTGGTGCATGAAGCTACTTTTGCCCATCAAGATGCTCAAATGGCCTTCGATCGCCTCCATTCAACTTCGACAATGGCGGCTCAAGTTGCTTCGATCGCTGGGGCGAAACAGCTAATTATGACGCATTTTAGCCCGCGTTACGCTCCCGGAAATGCGATCGTCCTGGATGATTTGCTCAAGGAAGCGCAGGCTATTTTTCCGAATACGAAAATGGCTTACGACTTTTTGACTTACGAAGTGCCCAGGCCAGTTTAAAACTAGGATTAATCTGGCCTGAGATGTGAGAGCATTTTCAATAAGGGCGATCGTCGGGGCGGGCTCTTCGGCCCAACCCCTACTCCCCACAAAAACATTAATCTCTTGTGGAACAGGCATCTTGCCTGTTGCTAAAATTAATCCAACAAAAACATTGATTTCTTGTGGAACAGGCATCTTGCCTGTTGCTGAAATTAATCCAACAAACACATTAATCTATTGTGGAACAGGCATCTTGCCTGTTATGCTCTGCAATTGTCAATAAGCGCCGATACCTGAGTGGCGATCGCTACCCACCTTCACCAACTTCAATCTAAAATCCAAAATCCAAAATCCAAAATCGAGCGATCGACCGCAGCCACGGCCGAGGAGGGTCAATGGTTGCTACAATCGGGGAGGGTATATGTTGTGGCTAACACTACAGCCCCTAACCCTGAAAGCTAATAGCTAAATTATTAAAAATCTGCCTCTCCTGCCATGTTTAAAAATCTGCTAGGCGATCCCAACGCGCGCAAACTGAGAAAATTTCAGCCTTGGGTAGCTGATATCAATATTTTGGAAGAAGACTTCCGCGCACTCTCAGACGACGGCCTCAGAGGCAAAACAGCGGAGTTTAAAGAACGTCTGGCAAAAGCTAAATCTCTCAACGAAGAGAAAGAGATCCTAGACGAAATCTTGCCCGAGGCTTTTGCAGTGGTGCGGGAAGCGGGACAACGGGTTTTAGGAATGCGCCACTTTGATGTCCAACTCCTCGGCGGCATTATCCTGCACAAAGGCCAAATTGCCGAAATGAAAACCGGTGAAGGCAAAACTCTCGTGGCGACGCTGCCGGCTTACCTCAACGCCCTCAACGGTAAAGGCGTACACATCATCACCGTCAACGATTATCTCGCAAGACGGGACGCGGAATGGATGGGACAAGTGCACCGCTTCCTGGGATTGACTGTGGGACTGATTCAGCAGGGCATGGATCAGGTGGAACGAAAGAAAAATTATAGCTGCGATATTACCTACGCCACGAACAGCGAAGTCGGCTTTGATTATTTGCGCGACAACATGGCTACTGTCATGGAAGATGTAGTGCAGCGTCCTTTTAATTTCTGCGTGATTGACGAGGTTGACTCGGTGCTGATTGATGAAGCACGGACGCCTTTAATTATTTCCGGCCAGGTGGAACGCCCCAGTGAGAAGTATATACGGGCGGCTGAGGTAGCTGCGGCTCTGAGAAAGGAAAATGAAGAACATTACGAGGTTGACGAAAAGGCTCGGAATGTGCTATTGACCGATGAAGGGTTTGGTGAAGCTGAGCGGTTGTTGGGCGTTACGGATTTGTACGACCCGGCTGACCCTTGGGCGCATTACATTTTTAATGCGATTAAGGCCAAGGAATTGTTTATTAAGGATATTAACTACATCGTCACTCCCGATCGCGAAGTCGTGATTGTGGATGAGTTTACCGGCCGGGTGATGCCGGGACGGCGCTGGAGTGACGGTTTGCACCAGGCGATCGAAGCCAAGGAACGGGCGGAAATTCAGCCGGAAACTCAGACGCTGGCGACGATTACTTATCAGAATTTCTTTTTGCTTTATCCGAAGCTGTCGGGGATGACTGGGACGGCGAAGACTGAAGAGACCGAGTTTGAGAAGATTTACAAACTGGAAGTGACGCTGATTCCCACTAACCGGATTACCAGCCGCACAGACCTTTCGGATATGGTTTACAAGGCGGAGGCTGGGAAGTGGAATGCTATCTCCCAAGAATGCGCGGAAATGCACGAGGTGGGTCGGCCGGTGCTGGTGGGCACGACAAGCGTAGAAAAGTCGGAGTTGCTGTCGCGGCTGCTGCTGGAGAGGAAAATTCCTCACAATTTGCTTAATGCTAAACCGGAAAATGTGGAGCGGGAATCTGAAATTATCGCTCAAGCCGGACGCAAGGGTGCTGTGACGATCGCCACAAACATGGCGGGACGCGGTACTGATATTATTTTGGGCGGTAATTCTGAGTACATGGCGCGCCTGAAGTTGCGGGAGTATTTTATGCCCCGGATCGTGCAACCCGAAGATGACGACGGGTTTTCACTGGTGCAAGTGCCTGGTATGGGTGGCCGCCCCGCACCTCAAGGTTTTGATCCGACTAAGAAAAAGGTAAAGTCTTGGAAAGCTTCGGCGCAGATTTTCCCGACGCAGCTATCGAAAAATGCCGAACAAATGCTCGTGGCGGCGGTGGAATTGGCGGTGAAGGAGTACGGCGCGCGATCGCTCACGGAATTGCAAGCCGATGATATCGTGGCTATAGCTTCGGAAAAAGCGCCGACAAAAGACCCGGTAATTCAAAAATTGCGGGAAGCTTACAATTTAACTCGCAGCGAATACGATGCTTTTACCAGCACCGAACACGATGAAGTCGTGCAGTTGGGAGGCTTGCACGTCATCGGTACCGAACGCCACGAATCGCGCCGGATCGACAATCAGTTGCGCGGTCGGGCGGGACGCCAAGGAGACCCGGGTTCAACGCGGTTTTTCTTGAGTTTGGAAGACAATTTGCTCAGGATTTTCGGCGGCGAACGGGTTGCCGGTTTGATGAAGGCTTTCGGTGTTGAGGAAGATATGCCGATCGAATCTGGAATGCTGACTCGTTCCCTCGAAGGCGCTCAGAAAAAAGTCGAAACCTACTATTACGATATCCGCAAGCAGGTATTTGAATACGACGAAGTGATGAACAATCAGCGTCGAGCAATCTATGCCGAACGTCGCCGAGTATTGGAAGGTTTGGACTCCAAAGAACAGGTAATTAGGTATGCCGAACAGACGATGGACGACATCGTGGGAGCATACATCAATCCCGATTTACCTTCGGAAGAATGGGAACTCGACAAACTTGTTAGCAAGGTGAAGGAATTTGTTTATCTGCTGGCTGACATGACACCGGATCAGCTAGAAGATTTGTCCGTTGAGGAAATTAAAACTTTCTTGCACGAACAAGTCCGCAACGCTTACGACATGAAAGAAGCGGAAGTTAATGCAATCCGAGCTGAATTGATGCGAGATGCGGAACGGTTCTTTATTTTGCAGCAAATTGATACTTTGTGGCGGGAACACTTGCAACAAATGGATGCTTTGCGCGAGTCTGTAGGGCTGCGCGGTTACGGGCAGAAAGACCCGTTAATCGAGTACAAAACTGAAGGTTACGAGCTGTTTTTGGACATGATGACGGATATCCGCCGCAATGTGGTTTATTCGCTGTTCCAGTTCCAGCCGCAGCCGGCAATGCAAGTTTCGCCAGAGATGGTTTGAAAATAGTTAACAGTTGACAGTTGACTGTTGACTGTTGACTGCAACTTCCAGGCTCTTTCTGGAAGTTGCAGATTTGAGATTAAAGCCAATCTTCTTGATCGCTTTTTTGTTTCCTGTAAACTTCACCTTTAGTGTGAATTTTACGGGTTTGTTCATAAAGAGTTTCTTCGGTATGATTCCATTTTTGCAGGACTTTTTTTAAGTCTGATTGAATATCTCTAGCGCCGGGAAAGCCTCGGTAGCGAATTATTAATCTTGCTAATTCCGATAAATTGTAGTCGGTTGCTTCTCCTGCTAATAAAGTATTGACACTGGCTCGATCGCGCTTGTATTGCGGATGCTGCTGATCTTGAGTTTTTTCTACTGAATCCATACTATTTATATTTCCCAATCATATCAAATCCGTTGACATCGGAATCATTATCCCTCTCTCTTCTCTTTCTCTGTGTCCTCTGTGCCCTCTGTGGTTTAATATTCCGATATAACCGGAATTGATATCATTTGAAAATGATGCTACAAGCAACCGCCACCCCAAAGCGCGGACATAAATAACTATCATGAATAGAGCCTTCAATCCGCGCTTCATAAACGGTTTGATTCGGGTATCATAACAGTCAACTGTCAACTGTCAACTGTCAACTGTCAACTGTTCAGTCATCCCCAGAAATTTTTGTGTTTGTTCCGTAATACCAAATAGTCGATCGCCGTGACAAAAGATTTCCCAAGCGCGAATTCCCATAAAACCAATACCTGCAACTGCTAAGGGCATCGCGGCGGCACCTAAAAGCGCAGCAATGGGGGGAAATATCATGCACAGTGTTAACAGAATGCCAGTAATAACACCGCCAGCAATGCCAGCTTTGGCGGTGGCGGTGGCGACTTGTTCGACTAACTCTGACTGGGTAATTTTGCCTTCAACGCACAATAGCGAGTTTTCTAAGATAGAAAATATTAACTCAATTACTGCTGCGGCGATCGCCCCTTTCATTGCAGCCCCAACGATTTCCGCAACTGCTGCTTTAAACGCTGCATCCGCTAAAACTTGCTTAGCGACTGCTAATTCGGCAGCAGTCATGTCTGTACCACCGCGAGCACGATTCACCCAAAAATATTCAAAAATCCCGTTAGCAGCTTCGCTTGGGCCTCCATTGACGTGTGCTTGGATGTGACTCCAATCTTTATCTTGACAGAAGTTGCGAATTGCTTCTGGGCCTTGGGCACGAATTTGGGCGGGTATTGATTCAAATACTTTTGCTGCTTCTTGAATATCTCGCATTCCGTCACGCACCCCAGCCCTAGCAAATTTGGATTGCAGATTTCTTGGTAGGTTCTCAAAACGGATGTTATGTGCTATTTTAAAAGCTTCTTGAGTGGCGATCGCCCCGGCACTAACCATTGAACTTGGCGCTGATTGTACCCACGCCGTTAATACAGTTGCACTTTCATCAAATTTTGCATCAATTTGGTTGCCTAAGTTTTGGATATCTGCAACAGTTTCTCGTACTTTAGCCGTTAGCAATTCCAGCGGATTCGGGTTAATTTCCATGTCGATCCAGCTTGCATCGTGAATGATTGAATTATTCCGACTATAACATTACTCTTCAGTAAGTGTTATTTTCTACTGAATTGCTTCTTGCTTCTAACTCCGGCTGTAAATTTAGAGCTTTTTTTTGATAAAATAAACCTTCATTGATTCGACCTTGCTCTTCCAAACTTTTGCCTAAATTCCAATAAGCGACGGCTAAATCTGGTTGAATAACGATAGATTTTTGATAGTAAGTTATGGCGTCATCAAGCTGGCCTTGTTTGTAAAACATACTGCCCAAGTTAACATAGGCTTCGACAAAATTAGGATCGAATTCGATCGCCTTGGAGTAGGCGCGAATTGCCGCGTCTATTTTGCCTTGGGCTTGCAGGATATTCCCTATAGTTTTGTAGGCGACTGCGAAATTGGATTGCTGGCGAAGTGCTTGGTAACAGGAGGCTATCGCCTCTACATATTTCTGTTGCGTATAATAAATTTCTGCTATCTTGTTGAGTGCGATCGGACTATCCGCTTGAATGGCTAGTAATTTTTGATATTGAGCGATCGCCTCCTCAAGCTTTCCTGATTTCTGAAGGCTATCGCCCGCTGACAAATACTGCTGTGCTAACTCGGAATTTGCGGTCATAGATTTTAGTTTAACAGCCGAAACTACTTTACCACAAGTGTTAGTTAGCAACCGCCTTTTCTAGGGATATTCTGACTATTTGAGATTTTAAATTTGTTTTTGTACCAACATAGGACTTACGCCATCATTCCAGGTATTGGGGCAACCACGGGGGGTTTGCCCCTACAAAACACTATATCGGGCAACCACGGGGGGTTTGCCCCTACAAAACACTATATCGGGCAACCGGGCGTGGGTTTTCCCGTACAAAACACTATATATTGAGGCTGTGCGTAAGTCCTGCAACAGTTCGGACAGTTTTTGATTACAAACCGTAGAATAGGGGTTTCAGGGAACCCCGATTAAAGGCAGATAAAAGCCAGTAAAGTCCTGGACGCACTCTTGACGATCTGAAACCCGGTTGCTGACTATATTTCTCGTTCCTGTTAGGAATGAGAATTAAATAACTTTCACAAGTTTGTGGGATGGGCGTCCCGCCCGGCCAAAAAGGACGGGCGGGACGCCCATCCCACAATAACAATTAAAATTGTAAGTTATTTAATTAGCGTTCCTAAACACAGTAATTTCAGGGCAGTGATACTGTTCGTTCTCTAG
>NZ_JAUBTI010000138.1:0-14754 GCF_036702415.1 Microcoleus sp. D3_18a_C4
GTGGGGGTGGTTAAAAAAATTTACTACTTATTTAGGATTGCTATATGGTGCGAAATTTGCACATTAGGATCGCGAATTAAATAACTTACAATTTTAATTGTTATTGTGGGAGGGGCGTCCCGCCCGTCCTTTTTGGACGGGCGGGACGCCCATCCCACTTTCAAGAGTGGAACTTATTTAATTCTCATTCCTTAGAGAAGTTATTAGTCATGAGTGATATCAATTCCGGTTGCACGAGCGAAATGATTGTTGACTGTTGACTGTTGAGTGTTGACCGAAAGCATCCAGGATACCCGCCACGTGATTCATTCCGAAAGCAGACTCAGGACCGGTGAAATAAAAAACGTGTCTCCGATGAAACTTGCCGAACGTATTTATCTCGCGCAAGTCAATGCTTCAATTCTTTAATCTTTAATCTTTAATCTTTAATCGATTGACTCGGTGTCGAACCGCGCAGCCGGGTTTTGTTTGTGTAGCGACAGATTTCAACCTGTCGTTTTATTAACTAGCTCAAGGATTCAAAAACTCTAAATGGTCTCCTGGAATCGATCGCAATTTTGCAGCCGAGCCTTGCATTTTCAACCTGCCGCGTTCTAACATGATAATCCAATCGGCGCGATCGATCACTCGTGGCCTGTGACTGATAAAAATCGTCGTTTTCCCGTGCCGATACATCAACAACTGTTCTAAAACTTCCGCTTCGCTTGCGGGGTCAAGCCCTGCGGTAGATTCGTCTAAAATCAATACAGGCGGGTTGTTGAGAATGGCGCGGGCGATCGCCAATCTTTGTCTTTGTCCGCCAGAAATATTCGCTCCAAACTCCCCTAAAACAGTTTGATATTTATCAGGCAATTGGCTGATAAATTCATCCGCGCCCGCAATTTTACACGCTTTCACAATCTGTTCAAAGCTGATATCTGGACTGCCCAATCGAAAATTTTCCATAATCGAACGGCTCCAAAAATGCGCTTCTTGAGGAACCAATACTACCTGCTGTCTGAGACTGTCAAGAGACAAATCCTGTAAGTTGTAGCCGCCAATTCTAATATTACCAGATTGCAGCGGGTACAGACCAGCAATTACTTTTGCTAGCGTACTTTTTCCGCAGCCCGAATAACCAATTAAAGCAATTGCTTGACCGCCGGGAAAGGTGACAGAAAAATTTTCCAGCAAGTCAAGTCTACCGGGGTAGTGAAAATTAACACTCTTGCAAACAATACCGTCGCGGTCTTGAATAGTTACAAAAGGTTTATTCGTATCGTCTTTAGTTTCCGGTTCAGCATCGATCACTTCCGACAGCCGTTGAGTTGCTGTCTGCACGCGAGTCATTTCATCAGTAAATCCTACTAGCGAATTCACCCAAGTAGTAACGTTTTGATTCATGCTAATAAACGCTAGCAACTGACCTATACTCAATACCTTGTCAATCACCAAACCGCTACCAAGCCACAGCAGAGTAATGCTGCCAGCAGAGGCAACAAAACCTGAAAATATATTGTTGAGAATGCCAATTTGTGTAGTGCGGAAAGTGAGCTTGGCTAAGCGACCGAAGCGGGTTTGAAATTCTTCCCAAAGTTGCTGACCGCTGCTAGTAGTTTTGACAGTCAGCGCGCCTTTAAAAGTTTCTACTAAAACGCCTTGAGTTTCTGCTTCCAGCACAAATAAACTGCGCGTTTTTTGCTGCAATACGGGCAGAAATACCACTGTAGAGGCCGTCATTAACAGAGCAAGCACGGTAGCTGCTAACGTCAGTTCCTTGCTGTAAAATAACATAAAAACAAAAGAAACTACAGCGATAAAAAATTGACTAGGCAAGCTGATAGCGACTTGAGAAACTAATTTATTTATTTCTTGGATATCTTGTAATCTACTGACAATTTCGCCACTGCGTCTGGTTTCGTAAAAACTCAAAGGCAATCGCAGGAATTTCCGGGCGAATTCCATCACTAATCCCAACTCTAAACGCTGGGAAAACTGAGCAATTAAGTTCGACTCTACCAATCCTAAACTGCTGCTAAAAAGGTTCATAACTATAACTGCGATCGCCACACTCGCCAGGAGTTGTCTGTCGCCCCGCACCAGAATGTCGTCGGTGAGCAGTTGAACGAGAAAAGGCGAAGAAATCGACAGCAAACCCAACACCACATTCAGCAAAAATGCTTCCATTAAAATCGGGCGATAAATCCCAATCCGGCGCATCCATTTTTGTAAGGAATTGGCGGGCGGTTGACCCTCTGCGGCCGCAAAAAACCGCTCAGCATCGGGTTCTACTAGCAAGCACAGCCAATCTGTCCAAGCTGCTGCTAATTCTGCTTTAGAAACATAGCGCATACCGACAGCCGGATCGCCGATCGCATATTTGTCGCCCTGCTTTCCGTACAAAACAACCCAGTGATAACCGCTCCAGTGAATAATCATCGGTAGAGGGGCATCATCGAGCTTGTCTAAAATTGCAGCGGCTGCTCGCACCGATCGAGCATTAAAGCCGATCGCCTCAGCACCTTGTTTCAAGCCCAACAGAGTCGTCCCTTTTTGGCCGGTGCCCGCACATTCTCGCAAGCGACTAATAGTAAAATTTTGTCCGTAAAATTTCGCGATCGAAGCCAAACAAGCCGCCCCGCAATCTTCTTCGCTCTGCTGGAGAACAACCTGATATTTCTTAAACCTGTTAACTTGTCCGAATAATGGCATTTTGCCGATCAAAGGGATGTTCTTTAACATTTTGCAAAATGAATAATGGTAGAGCATAAAGAAGATTACTCATCACCAACTACCCAATCAGCAAAAAGCACCCATAAAGTTATGGGTGCTTTCTCGATTCCACAGTTATAGATCTGAATAGACTAGCACTAAACTTTAGTAGTAGGCGTAGCGGACTACTCTTCTGTATGAACCGTCGCAATTCCGGCGGTACACGACCCAACTGCGCCGCTGCCGGTGACAATTGTATCGATTAGTATGGTGACCGCCGTTGACGCTAGCTGATTCTTCAGGGGTGAGTTCAGCAAACAGTGAATCGTCCTTTGTTACTTGCATGATTTGACTCCGTTTAAGTTAATAAAATTGAAGGGAAACTAGAAATATTATTTAATTTCTAGAGCCTCGTGTAAATACTGACTAATACTTCTGGTAGTGCTGTGCGGCTTCCGGAATATTACCGAGAAATTTTGAAAATTTACTCGATCGCACAACTTGACTCAGCTATCTAAACCACTAGAGTTTTGTAAGGGCGAGCGCGGCTCGGATCGTACAGATAAAGCTGGCTAGGCTGCGGCAGGAAAAACAGCATATTCAGGCCATAGCTGCTGCTGTTCTCCGTCTCGCTGTTGCTTTTAGCACCGCTAACATCGCTGGTAATACTGCCACCGTTGACAGTAGCAGATTCTCCATCGGTTAGTTCGATGAAGAGTGAACATTGTTGATTTTCTGACATAAATAAATAACTCCTATTAATACCTATGTACTTACTTACTACCTACGCATACAGGAAAAACCCGGTAACAGTGCCAAAACTCTTTGCGGAAACGCCGTATTTTCATGACCACGAATTTCAAAGGTGGTACCCGCCACGTGATTTATCCGTGGAATCAATCCAAAATCTAAAATCGAAAATCCTCAAGCCCCCGCATTTATCTCGCGCAAGTCAATCCAAAATCTAAAATCTAAAATCTAAAATTGAATGACAGTGGCCCGCTGGCTTCACTCCTCTTGATATTTGGCGAAGTTTGTGGGTGGGAACGGCAAAGCTGTGCGGATTTTTACCTTTACCCTGTGAATTTTGATTTAGACTTCTAAACCTATGCTTGGTTTCCGGAAAGCCGATCGTAAAAGTGACAAAAGAAATCAGCGATTGAGCTCTCCCTCTCCCCCAACTCAAAACTCAAAACTCCAAACTATTCCCCTCTCCCCCTTGCCGCCATGTCTCTCGCTCCCGAAACCACACCCCCTGAAACCTTTGATAACGACCAGTTTTTGCCCCCTGTCAGCCGGTGGACGACTTTGGGGGGTATTTTGATGGTGGCGACCTTTGGCGGGGCGATCGCCCTCGCTAGCGTCACCAAATACAGCGCTACAGTCAAAGCAGATGCGATCGTCCGTCCAGCAGGAGAAGTGCGCGTCGTGCAAGCAGCAACCGAAGGAACCGTCGAAAGCATTGCTGTCAGCGAGAATCAGACAGTAAAAGAAGGAGATGCGATCGCAGTTGTAGACGCTTCGCGTTTGGGCGCTCAACAACAGCAGTTACAAGAAATAATTAATCAGTCTCAAACAGCAGCACAGCAAATCAACCAGCAACTGCGCGACTTAGAAAATCAAATTTTGGCCAGCGCCCAATTTAAAAACATCCAAAGTGAAACTTCCGCCCAACAGGAATTAATCGAATCCGCTTTAGTAAAATTTGCCACATCGCTGCCAGATGTCGCCGAAAGACTGGGCAGAAGTCGGCGGGTTTTGCTCGTTAAGCGATCGTCTCTTCAACAACAATTGATTCAAGCTAAAAAAGAACTAAATCAAATTGACTTAAAACTCGAAAATAGCGTGATCCGCGCGCCCGCTGATGGTACAATTCTCAGATTGGAAGTACGAAATACTGGTCAAACCGTACAAGCCGGCAGCGCGATCGCCCAAATCGTCCCCAGCGACGTACCCCTGGTAGTCAAAGCCAAGGTGACATCCCAAGACATCGCCCGCATCCAAATCGGCCAACCCGTACAGATCAGGATTTCGGCTTTGCCTTTCCCCGATTACGGCACATTAAAAGGAACTGTCAGCGAAATCGCCCCAGATGCGATCGCCCCTCAAAATCCCGCTAATAATTTAGGTACAGCTTATTACGAAGTGGCAATTAAGCCCGAACAAACTTATTTAACAAAACTCAAATCCGCCAAGGGCCAATTCTTCGGCAACCCCCAGGCTAATGTCCCCCGCCAGTATTCGATTCAATCGGGAATGGAAGGCAGAGCCGATATTATTACCGGCGAAGAAACTGTTCTGACATTTGTTTTGCGGAAAGCAAGGTTGCTGACAGATTTTTAATTAGTCATTAGTCAGTTGTTATTGTATGGTGCGTCAGTCTTGAGGTTAGCCCGAAAAATTTGGGTTTTACCGACTGACGCACCTTACTTTTATTTGTTCTTTGTTTGACATTTGGCGATCGTAGGTATATTGTAGATTGTAGTAGATGCCACTGTCAACTATCTCGATCCACTACTCCAAAAGTTAATCTAACGTCATAAGCTGGTAACTAACCACTAACCAACTGGCAACCAATGGGGAAGTACAGGCGACCTAGAATTAATTTCGTTTTGGATGAGGACGTTAGAGACGACTTAACGGTATGGGCCAAGGAAGAAGGGCGCACTATGAGCAATCTGGTAGAGCGAATTGTGACCGCCGCAGTTCAAGGAAAGCGGGACAGCCACCCAAACCAAAACCCGCTCATCCAGCAAGAGCAAGCCGGAAAAGGAGGCACTAGCTAATAGATAAACAGGTGTCTAGTATTGAAAACAGTGACAAACTTAATAGAACAAGAAGCGTCAGAACCAGAAAACATACACAGCGCTACTGACCCGCAGAAGTGCCGGGAAATGGAACGCCGATACGATTGGAAACTCAAGCAAATCAAAATAAACAAAGATTTGCCCCTCGAAGTCGATTGCGTCTTTTACGGCGAACAGACTTCTTTTCAAGACCTCTGGCACGACAACCAAGACTGAGGTAATTTATGACCAAAAAAGAAACATGGATTGTTTACAAAACTGAATCTATGAGTGCGGAAGGCTGGAGAGATCGAAAGCTAATTCCGAATGGTGGCTTGACCGACATTCTAGCAGAAGAGTGGGATTGTTCGGGGAAATTGCCTCAAATCGGCGATCGCGTGCGAGAATATGCAAACCTCGAAGATCCTGGCAACGGAATCACCCACGGTCGAGATGGAAACTGGATTGTTAAGAGTATTCACGAGTTCTCTTCTAGCAGCACAAACTTGTGCATCGCGGTATGCTATTGCGCTTATGAACCCGTTGAATCTAAATGGGTTGAATTAAAACGAGGAAAGCCTGTGAATGAGATTTTGCAACCCGCTGAAATTGGGTAAAAATCTCAACTTTTCTAATTAATCATCTTAAGTCCGCGAAGGCGGACTTTGTTTGTGTAGACGCGGTTTCAACCGCCGAGTTTATGTCTAAATATATAATATCCATCACCCATATGAAAATCAACGATAAACTCAAGACCATTTTAACTGAATTGCGATCGCACTTCGAGCAACTTTACGGCGATCGTCTCACCCAAATGGTACTCTACGGTTCCCAAGCGCGGGGCGACGCAGATCCCGACTCAGATATTGATGTTTTGGTAGTTCTGAAAGCACCAGTCCAAGTCGGTGAAGAAATCGCTCGAACTATCCCAATTGTAGCAGATTTATCCCTCTACAATGACGTAGTAATTAGCTGCAATTTTATGAATGAGGAACGGTTTACTAATTATCAAAGCCCTTTGCTCAGAAATATCCGTAGAGAGGGAATTTTAATCTGACACCCGCTCAATTAAACTTACTCCTCAAAGCTCATCAAAGCCTTTCAGCAACAGGGAATAGCTTTATGAAACCCGAACAAATCGATCGAACACTCCCAACTTTTATAAACCTAAACAGTAACGAACCGCCGATTCAACTTCTAACATCTTTTCTGCGGAAAGTTCCCCTGCAGAATCAGTAGGAAATCGCTCTCTATCCAAAGATCGAATCTGAAAACAGAGGAAAACTGTTTCTATTTGTAAACCACTTTCAGACGCAGAAACACGCACATTTGTTCTATATTCGCGGTGAATATTAGTTCCTTTAGTGCCGACAATGACAGTAACAACTAAGGGTGACTGGTTAATAGTATCAATCGAAAGCACCAAAACAGGTCGCATTCCAGCTTGTTCTCTTCCATGAACTGGGTTAAGATTGACAAAATAAATTTTCCCTCGCTGAATGCTCATAGTGCTTGTAAACCATCCATTTCTGCCACAATAAACTCTCGATCGATCGCAGCAATCTCAACTTGAATATCTGGATCGTTGGCCATCTCTGCTATCTCTGCTTCCAGGTATTTAGCATTAGCGAGTTTATTAGCTATGTAAGTTTTCTCCCGCACTCGGCAAGCGATACGTTCCAGCAGCCAAAGTTGTTCTTCTATCGACAGGGAACTAATAGAACGTTCAATTTCTACTAAAGTTTGTGAAATCATTTTAGTTTCCTCTTGTTTTTTGCCCCATCGCAAATCATCGAGATTTTTTTGAATGAGACCGGGCCCATTCCGAATAGATTCATTATTGCGATCGCTTACTTATCTTGTATCTATATTATACGACATAGTGGCGTAGCAGCTTATGACGCACACTCCAACGACTCCAGACGATTCAGCAAGTCGGGTTTTCCCCTTGTTTTTCCCCGACAAAGAATGTAAAATTCTAAAAACATGGGTTGTCAGCAATGAACGAAGCGCGCCACGAAGCTTATCTCAATCTGATTGAATCGTTACTAAATTGCCCCAGCGGGGAAGAAAACGAAATTTGGCAGGCCAACTCAGAGTTAGTTGATGCGGGGTTGGTGCAGGTAATGCTAGAGAGGGCAAATGATCTGAGAATTGATAACAACCTGGATGATGCTAATTCTTTAATGACTCTGGCAGGGCATCTAATGGGTAGTTATAGCAATGCAATCCCCGAGAAAGCGTCACCTTACAGTTATCTTGAATTCCTAATGGAAGTGTTGCAGAAAACGCAAGATAGCAAGGGCAACCGTACTGTAATTTATGCCCTGCTGCGGGATAATCTAAACTTAATCAATGATAATTTGGCGGCGGTTTTGCAAAAATGGGCGAGGGAAAATTTGCCAAATTTAGATAAAAAAAAACAAATTTATATAATAGGAGTCGTTGGGAATTTTAGTAATGCAATCGCGGACTTTTCTTTAGGCAGCAGGGCGAGTAATTTGGAAATTGCCATTGCAGGTTATCAAGTTGCCATGACAGTTTTTACCCGTAAAGAATATGCTGAGAATTGGGCAGAAACTCAAAATAATTTGGGGATTGCCTACCTGTACAGAATCAGAGGGAAAAAAGCGGAGAATCTCGAAAAAGCGATTGCCACTTATCAAGCATCGTTACAAGTTTACACCCGCGAGGGATTTCCTGAAAATTGGGCAATGACTCAAAATAATTTGGCGGTTGCCTACCGCAACAGAATCCTCGGCGAAAAAGCTGATAATCTCGAAATCTCGATCGCATTTTATCAGGAATCATTAGAGGTTTGGAGCCGCGAGGCATTTCCTGAAAATTGGGCAACGGCTAAAAATAATTTGGGTATTACCTACAACGACAGAATCATGGGCGAAAAAGCGGAGAATCTCGAAAAAGCGATCGGATTTTATCACGAATCATTAGAGGTTTACACTCGCGAGGCATTTCCCTTTGAATGGGCAAGGAGTCAAAATAATTTGGCGGCTGCCTATAGCAACAGAATCAGAGGGGAAAAAGTAGATAATCTAGAAAAAGCGATCGCCACTTATCAGGCATCATTGGAAGTTTACACTCGCGAGGAATATCCTGAAGATTGGGCGGGGACTAAAAATAATTTGGCGAATGCCTACCGCGACAGAATCAGAGGGAAAAAAGTGGAGAATCTCGAAAAAGTGATCGCATTTGATCGGGAATCATTGGAGGTTTACACCCGCAAGGCATTTCCCTTTAAATGGGCAATGACTCAAAATAATTTGGCGAATGCCTACCTCTACAGAATCATAGGCGAAAAAGCGGAGAATCTCGAAATAGCGATCGGATTTTATCAGGAATCATTAGAGGTTTACACTCGTGAGGCATTTCCTTTTGAATGGGCAAGGAGTCAAAATAATTTGGCAAATGCCTACCGCAACAGAATCAGAGGGAAAAAAGCGGAGAATCTAGAAATGGCGATTTCCGCTTATCAAGCAGCTTTGTCAATTTACACCCGCGAGGCATTTCCGATAAATCATGCTGAAACCTTATTTAATCTCGGACTTGCCTACCGGGATAATTACCAACTCCCAGCAGCTTACAATACCTTTAATGCTGTCATTGAGACAGTCGAATCAATGCGGAGTGAAATCATTATCGGCGGCGAAGCTGACAGACAGAAATTAGCTGAAGAATGGAATAAACTTTATCAGCAAATGGTAAAACTTTGCCTAGACATGGAAAACAAAACCGCCGCCCTAGAATACATCGAACGCAGCAAAACCAGAAATCTAGTAGAATTGTTTCACACATCTCGCAGTCTCCCGCAAAATGTACAGCGGATTAGTTTTCAAGAAATTCGCAGTCTGTTACGTGAAGATGAGGCAATTTTGGAATGGTACATCACCTTTAACGGGTTTAAAGTTTTTATTATCACCCGCGAGTCCCCTCAACCAATTGTCGGGCACTCTTCATATCAAGAGTTGGAAGCATTAGAGAAGTTTCAGCAGGAGTATATCGACGACTATATCAATCACCCTGATAACTGGAGAAATCAGCTAGAAACCCGCCTGGAAAAACTAGCTAAAATCTTGCACATCGATGAAATAATTTCTCGCCTCCCAGAAAAATGCCAAAAATTAATATTAGTTCCCTTCCGATATTTGCACTTGTTGCCGCTTCACGCATTAACCAGCAAAAGGCTAAGGCAGAATACCGAAGAAACTGGAACTCTCCTCGATCTTTTCCCTGGCGGCGTGAGATACACTCCCAGTTGTCAGCTATTACAATTATCTCAGCGGGTAAATCCGACTGGGGAAGAGTCATCACCCACAAGATTGTTTGCCATTCAAAACCCGACAGAAGATTTAGACTTCACCGATATCGAAGTTGAAACAATTGCCAAATCCTTTAATCCTGCGGAAGTTTTGATTCGGGAAAAGGCAAGTAAGACAGGATTGCAGCAACAGCTTGAAGCGTTGCAGAATGCCGACATCGCCCACTTTTCCTGTCACGGCTTTTTCGACTTTCTCGATCCCCGGAAATCTGCTTTAATCTTAGCGGGTGCGAAAATTGCCACCGATAACGTTGACTCGGAGAACAAAAGTTATATTCGTTCCCCCCAAGACGAATTGTTGGACATTGAAAAATGCCTGACGCTGGAAGAAATCTTTGATTTGCCCCTGAGTAAGTGCAGTTTAGTTACGCTTTCCGCCTGCGAAACAGGGTTAACGGATATTAGAGATACCACTGATGAGTATATCGGATTGCCTAGCGGTTTTTTGTACGCCGGAACCACGAATGTGATTAGCACTTTGTGGGCTGTGAATGATGTATCTACGGCGATTTTGATGATAAGATTTTATGAGCTTTTCCTGTCTGAAAGTCGCCCGCCTGTGGCGATTGCTTTGCGCGATTCTCAAATGTGGCTGCGGGATGCAACGGTGCAAGATTTGGTAGATTGGGCCGAGCGTTCAAAGTTACTGGATAGTGAAAGTAAAAACAGGATTCAAAAGAATTATAAACGCGATTACGATGATGACGATCGCCCTTGCCAATCCCCTGTATACTGGGCGGCTTTTTCTGCCGTTGGACAATAACCCAAAGGTTTTTTGCATGAGTGGGGGCGGGTTTATTAGTTGGTTGGTTTGATTCCAAAACATCGGCGAATCCTTTCAAGGTCGAAATCGAATAACGAGCGTAGCATATTCGATTTCGACCTTGAACCCTACAAATTTGTCGAAATAGGTGATTTTATGAACTTAAAACCTCCCCAACTAATTTTCGGAATTGTCCCGTTTGCAAATTTAAGCTGAAACGATCGCCCTCCATTAATTCAATTACTAAGTTATCATCGCTCGCCGAAAATTGTTCGGGAACATCGGGCAATCCGCGATTAAATCTGAGGGAACCATTCGAGTTAAATAATAATATCTCATTTTCAGTCAAAACAGCAGTTACTTTGTGAATAACAGCCATCTGAATTAAATTACCCGTCAAAGGCATTGCCAGACAAATGCGGCCGCTTTCCAGGCAAATAGCTACTAACTGCTGTTCAATTCCCATCCATAGCATCTTTTTCTCGTGAGAATGCTCGATGCTTAACTCAACTAATTGACCCCGCCAACTCAGTCCGTAACATCCCAAAACTTCCCCCAAGTCAAGGCAAGCAAATGTTTGAGCGTATTCGTGGCCAATAATTTGCCGAATGCCGGGAATTTTGTCGAATTCTGATTTGCTAATAGTTTCAATTTTCATGGTAGCTGGTTATTGATAAATTAACGGTACAATTGAAGTAACTTGAGGATTTGCATCTAAGTCGCCTTCAGGATAAAAATATCGAACCACAATCGCCCCCGGTTTTTCTCCCCCTCTCAATTCTACTTTACGAGAAATGTTTGCGCCATATTCGTTAATTGTTCGATCGCCTTCAACTTCTGGTGCATTTAATCCTTCGGCAAATATTTCTAATAGCTTTTCTTTCCCCCCAGATACTTCGTCAATTCCTAGCGTTCTCAAATCTCTTAAATTATCTAAAGACCGCCTAGTATTTGTGGGAGTAGAGGTGACGCGACCAAAAAAGAAGTCAAATTTACTAGATTTGACCGTGAATCCCGCACCTTGAATTACTTCATCACTTGAGGTCAATGCTTGCAACTCCTAAAAAAATTGACACTAAATTGTCTCCGATGGTATCATAGAATTAACATAGAGACAATGCTCGAACAAAAATCCTAAAAATCTCCAAATTCAATTAACACAATAGAAAATCTGCCATGAATGACGACCAACGTTATATATCAGCATTTCTGCAAGTTTTTGAGACTAAAGCCGAATTATTAGAGGAGGTGGGAGCAGTAGAAGATTTAGCAAACCTCAACCAGATGATATCTCAGATGGTTGATGAATCTGATGAGGAAGTAGCAGATACTATTGGGATATGGTGCAAAAAATATCCTAAAATCAGAGATACCCTCCGTTCAATTATTAATAGAAAACCAGAACCCCAACCCACCAAAAAAGAAGAGCAAGAACCAAGGCTATTAGACCGCTATCCAGAGTTACCCGAAAGCCTCAAAAAACGTCTTACCAATTCATAGCCACCGCGCCAATAATATGAGCGACAAAATTTCTGCCCCCAATGTCTACTTATACGCTTTCCAACTGTACAATGACAGTAAGGGCAGCAATAATCCTCTCTGGAAACACTGCGACAATATCCTCGCCAATTTCACCGATGAAACGGTAACGCCCAATCTAGTTTTTCCGCAAAATTCCCGCAACTACCGCGAAGATTTGCTGCCAAATGTCGCACTACCATTTAACAGCAATCCGCCCGTGGAAGGTTTTGCCCAACCGCTACAAATTCAAGACAGCTATGCTTTCTGCTTAAATATAGGTTGCCCGGAAGACGGTACCGCCGATAATATAGATGTCGATCTAATCAAGCAATTCAACCCAAATCGAGCCTTACTCATCAGTGGCGATGATAACTTTTTAGGTCAAACTCTCCTAATTACCGCATGGCTTCCCGACAACTCACCGGATAATTTAGATTCCCTCAAACCCCTCGCCGATAAATGTCGCGATGCCTTATTTCACAGCGACTCGCCGCCTGTATTTTACCGATCGAGTAAACTGTTCGGTAGTCCGATTTTTGAATACGGTTCAATTAGCGATATTGCGAATTACCGCCACCTGCTTGTCTGGCTGCTTTCCGACAAACAAACCGACAAGGATTTTAACACTTGCCAGGAAGAAATACTCGACCTGCTATTTCACCGCAACAAAATTATCAAAGCTTTTCAAGACAGCCGCCAGATTTACCGCGAACTCGATCGCGAATACCGCATTATTGAGAAAAATATGGAGATATTGCAGCAGCAATTTTCCAGAGGGACTGTATTAACTTCCGCGCAATTGCAGGAATTTCAGGAACAGTTAAAGCAACTCTTCAGCAAAGCTGTAACTTATACTCGCCTGCTGCGGAAACTCGAAGATTATGACAATACAATTGCGCTAAATCTTAACAATTACACTGACATTTTGTCGAAAATTTGTGATATACTAGGAACCGATAAGGAAGAACTATCAATATTAAATAACTTCGGTAGAAAAACGGCTCCTTATATGCGATCGCAAATTGCCGGAGACTTAGGATATTTCCGCCACGGCACAAACTTAATCGACCAGGCGATCGCCTCAATTCGCGGCATAGTAGAAATAGAACAAGCCAGGAGCGATCGCACCAACCAAATCGCACTCCGCAACAGCGAGATAGCAGGGAAAAATCGGGACGATCGCCTAGAAAGCACAGTACAGGCGATCGGCGTCGGTTTAGCAGCCGGCGGCATCGCAGCCTCCAGCGGCACAGACAAAGTATTCCAGACAGTGCAACACCATCAAATCCCAATTTTAATGCAATGGCATCCCTTTCTATTTTCATTTGCCTTGAGTTTTGCGATCGCTCTTTTCGCAGCCGGCATCACTTGGTGGCGCACTAAACCGAAAAACAGTTGACAGTTGACACTTGACAGCGAGCTTTTTAAGGCTGGGATTTAGATCGTTGCCGGTCGATCGAATTTAACGAAGGGGATCTGAAATCAAAATAACGTGTCAATATAGAAATGTGAGTTCAATTCTATTCTTTCCTCATGGGCAAAAAGCGCGTTCTTTCGGGAGTTCAGCCAACCGGCAATCTTCACCTAGGCAATTATCTCGGTGCCATTCGCAACTGGGTAGAAAATCAAAGTCAGTACGAAAATTACTTCTGCGTAGTCGATTTGCACGCAATTACCGCACCGCACAATCCCGCAACTCTAGCCTCCGACACTTACACGATCGCCGCACTGTATTTAGCTTGCGGCATCGATTTAGAATATTCTACTATTTTCGTGCAATCCCACGTCTCGGCGCACACAGAACTAGCATGGCTGCTCAACTGTATTACGCCGATTAACTGGCTCGAAGATATGATTCAGTTTAAAGAGAAAGCAGTTAAACAAGGTGAAAATGTCAACGCCGGTTTGCTAAATTATCCGGTGTTAATGGCAGCAGACATTTTGCTTTACGATGCCGACAAAGTGCCAGTGGGAGAAGACCAAAAACAGCATTTGGAACTCACCCGCGATATTGTCATCAGATTAAATCACCAATTCGGCACACCCGAAAAGCCAGTATTGAAACTTCCCGAACCCTTAATTCGGACTGACGGTGCGAGGGTGATGAGTTTGACAGATGGCACGCGCAAAATGTCGAAATCAGACCCTTCCGAACAAAGTCGAATTAATTTATTGGATTCGCCAGATACGATCGCCAAAAAAATCAAGCGCTGCAAGACAGATGCCGTGCGCGGTTTGACTTTTGACGACCCCGATCGCCCCGAAGCTAGAAATTTGCTGACACTTTATCTCCTGCTTTCCGGCAAATCTAAGGAAGAAGTAGCAACAGAGTGTGAAAACATGGGTTGGGGAGATTTTAAACCCTTGCTGACAGAGACGACAATTAATGCCCTCAAACCTATTCAGGATAAATACAAGGAAATAATGGACGATCGGGGATATTTAGAGTCTGTACTACGTCGCGGAAGAGAACAAGCAGAAGCTATTGCTAATCAAACTCTAACTAAGGTTAAGACCGCTTTCGGTTATTCTTTACCTGTTTAGTTGTTAGTTGTTAGTTGTTATTGGTTACTGGTTAAGGATGACAACGGGAGCATCTCAGTTTTGCATTTACAGTGCGAGCGTCCCCGCTCGCGTATTGTACAATACGCGAGCGG
>NZ_JAUBTI010000139.1:0-14662 GCF_036702415.1 Microcoleus sp. D3_18a_C4
TTTTAGTAGGCATTGACTTTATCGGAAAATTATCATAGTATACCATACAATATGCGTTTTAGATGCTGAACAGCTTAAATACTTGCACAAACTTTTGCATCAGCAAATTAAACCGATTTTGGGCGGCACTCCCCGACAATTCTAGTGCAGGATTTTGAGCGCCAATGATGTGTTCTAATTCAGGAATTACGTCAATCAAAACTTGCCCACTCTCGCCTACGGCGGTGAGAATCATGGTTTTCCATCTGTGTAAGTGAGCGTCACTTTCTGATAATAATTGCCCCATCAATTCCCGAAATGCTTGCACAAATGCACTGAAGGGAATATTTCGCTGGAATTGGTCGTATTTGCCTTTAATAAAATAGCCACGCTGTCTGGCGATCGGCTTGTGGACTTCGTTCACGACTGCGGTTTTACCAATGCCCGATAAGCCAGCTACTAGCATCATTTCGGCGCTACCTGTACTGACTCGTTCAAAGGCTGATAATAGATTAAAAACTTCAGTTTCCCTCCCGTATAACTTTTCGGGAATCAGGAAACGGTCGGTAATATCCCGCGTTCCCAAGGTAAACGTCTCAATATTACCTGTTGCTTGTAATTGAAAAAGACAAGTTTCTAAATCCTGCTTGATTCCCAAGGAACTTTGATAGCGGTTTTCGGCATTCTTCGCCATCAGTTTACTGACTATTTGAGACACAATTAGGGGAATTTCTGGCTCGATTTCGTGCGGAGGAACTGGTTGTCTGGCAATATGGCAGTGAACTATCTCTAAAGCATCTTTTGTCTCAAAAGGCAATTTTCCTGTCAGCAATTCGTAGAATGTGACGCCGAGGGAGTAAAAGTCAGTACGGTAATCGAGAGTGCGATTCATCCTGCCAGTTTGTTCTGGTGAGATATAAGCAAGGGTTCCTTCCAGAATGCCGGGGTTTTTCAGTATCGGTGTTTCTCGGCTTAGCTGAGTGGAAATGCCAAAATCAATAATTTTTAATTGTTTCGTTTGGGGGTTGTAAACAAGATTAGAAGGGTTAATATCTTTGTGGATGATGTTTGCGCTGTGAATTTGCCCTAAAATTTCAGTGGTGGCGATCGCAATTTGCAGAAACTCCTTTAGGCTAAACTTTCGCTGCTGCATCCAAATTGTCAAGGATTCGCCGCCAAAGTCCTCCACAAACATCACGAGGCTATTTTGGTATTTTTGCAAGTCATAAACTTGTATGACTCCCGGCTCTTTTAGCTCTTGGGTGATGCGGTATTCGGTGCGGTAGCGCACCAATTCTTGAGGTGTGGGGTAGTTTTCTTTGAGCAGTTTGAGGATAATTGGCCCTTTATCTGCTTCCCGAATCGCCCGGTAAACCAGAGAGTTGACACTTTCGTAAAGCAGCGTCTCGACAGCAACGCCTGGAAGAGAGAGCATATTGATTTTTTTGCTAAAAATTAACGCTAAGTCAAAAGGCACCAGCTTTGTGTATAGAATAGCACGTTAGAAAGGTAATTTTTTTTTGTAACAAATGTTTAGTTTTTAATGTAGCGATCGAGCTTTGGACTTTTATGATTAATCTAAATTGTGCAGCCGATCTTTGATTTTTGTGCGAGTCCCTAAAGTAGACTGACAGCGTTCCCAGTAAATTTTAGCGACGGCATCGCCCGGATTCTGACGCCAACACTCGGCAAACAGCCACCCCGCTTCAGCAAACTTCCCTTCCAAGTAATTTGCCCTCGCTTCTGCAAACAATTCCAGCGTAGCTAACTTGCCCGCTTTGATTTCTGGGGTGTCAGCATCAAACACCTCATAAACTGTTACTAATTCAGATTTTCCCTTAACTTTTACCGTATCGAGGGTGCGGATTGCGTACTGGGAGGGATTTTGTAAACGCGAGTAAGTTTCCTGGGTGATTAACAGCGACACCCCATAATTTTTCGTCAAACTTTCCACGCGAGAAGCTAAATTCACCGCATCGGAAATTACTGTGCCCTCCATACGATTTTGTCCTCCCACCGTTCCCAGCATCAAAGTTCCAGTATTAATTCCAATCCCAATCTGAATCGGCGCACAGCCAAAATTAGCGCGATTTTGATTATATTCAACGAGGCTCTGCAGCATAGCAATTCCGGCTTTCACCGCATTATTCGCCTCGCCGCTAAACAGCGCCATAATCGCATCGCCAATATATTTATCAATAAACCCGTTATTTTCATTAATAACGGGTTCCATGCGAGAAAGATAGGAATTAATAAATCGGAAATTCTCCTTCGGCGTCATAGTTTCCGAAAGCGTGGTGAAGTCGCGAATGTCGGAGAACAACACCGACATTTCTAACTGCACTTGGTCGCCCAATTCCACATCAATAATGCTTGATTTTTGTAAAAACTGGAGGAACTGATTGGGAACGAAGCGCTCGTAAGCTTGGTTGAGTAGAAACAGTTCAGCGGTAAATCTGATTCGCTCTGTTTCGGCTTTTTTACGCTCCGTGATATCTTGAAAGGCTACAATTGCATAAGCAATGTTGTCCTTTTCATCATAGATGGGAGTACCCCAAGCCTCGATCGGAATAATCTTGTTGCCTTGGTGGATTTCCATATCCTCAGCGGTGGCACTTTCGCCCCTCAACGCTCGCACAATTGGCAATTCAGCAGAGGAATATTCCCGATCTGTACCAGCTTTATACACTTGATAAACCTCGGAGATTTGTTCGCTGGTAACTTGAGGAATAACTCCTTTACCTAATAATTGAATAGCAACGCGATTACTATAATAAGGTTTGCCAGAAGCATCCAGCACTGACACCCCCACTGGAATTGCTTCTAAAAATTGAGCGAGTCTGTTCTCACTTTCGCGAACTTCTGTATAAAGCTTAGAATTTTGGATCGAGATCGCCGCCTGTCCAGATAACACTTTTAAGAGTTCCACTCTTTCAGGGGTAAAAGCTCCCGCTGTCAGATTGTTTTCTAGGTAAACAATACTAATGATTTGAGATTGATTAATCAGCGGCACACATAAAATTGATTTGGGCTGATGCTTTTGGATGTAGGGGTCGTTGGTAAATTGTCTCTCTCGGACAGCATCATCTAGTACCACGCTTTCTTGAGTGCGAGCCACATAATTGACAATTGCGGAGGAAAGTTCCTGACAATTTTCAACTGAGATTGACTGCAACACGGTAACTTTTTCAGAATTTATTGTCCCTTCAGCTTCAATTAACAGTTTTCCCTGAGTTGACAAAATCAGGTATCCTCTTTGCGCCCCTGCATTTTCCATCAAAATTTTCATCAAACTAGACAGTAACTTATGTAGCAATATTTCGCCGGAAATCGCATGAGAAGCTTTCATTACTGTGGTGATATCTAAGTTATTAGCCCAACCAGTGGCCGTCACTGTTGCGGTATTTTTAGTTTTTTTATTTCCTGGTTGAATTGGTATCAATAACTGGGGATATCGCGTTTCTAAATCTTTTACCTTAGCAGTGGCTCCCCATTGGATATAACAATAATACGCCTCAATCATGTAGAGTTGGGCAAATTTTTCTTTATCCCAGTTTAAATAAAATTTTGCTGCGAGTTCATTAGCTAGGGCTTCATCGTTGAGAAATTGATTTTGTTTAGCTCCAGCAATGGCGCGATCGTACATTTCAATCGCCTCAGCTTTATTACCCAAAACCCGTTGCCTTTCTGCTTCAACTAAATACCATTTATGCAGATAATTCATCGGAGCATTTTGCGCCCACTCTTCGAGCGTGGTTTGATCCATTTCCACTAAGCCAAGAAGTTCAGTTTGCTCAATTACTGGCTGTGTGGGGAAAAGTCCCAAGTGCGTCAGAGCTGCATAGAAATGGAAAATGGGAACAAGAACTAATCCCGATACTGCCATTAAATACTGTTTGGCTTGAGCAATGTGAGCTAGGGCAGCCGTGTAATTACCATAGCAGTAAGCAAGCAGCAGTTTGTAGATATAGGCAGTAGCGATCGCCGTGAATTCATTAACCTCATGGTGTTTAGGAATCATCACCGTTTCATCGTAGGCAGAGCCGATTAAGCAATCCGACAGAATCCCGTCTTCCCTCAAGTTCAACACCATCTGCTGCTTCATATCTAAATAAACCTGAGCAGAATATTGCTTTACCTGCGCCATGACAGCACTGTAAGCTGCTATTTCGGGTTCCCAGGTATCCAGTTCTACCCCACTGAAAAAGTTGGTATGAAAGTAAAAGCCTATGTTGTTGCCAGCGTATAGAAAGTCGCCAGTTTCCATGCTAGCCGTATAGCCCTCTTTCAGCGTTGATATCGCTGCTCTCATAGCTTCCTGATGATGCTGAATCATAGCCCCAAACAGAAGTAAAATGACGGGCTTGAATTCCCGCATATTAAAGTGTTCAAGCAATGAGAGTGCTAATTTGCCAAAGGCATAGCCAGTTTTTACTTGTTTCAAAAAACTACACAACACTGTACCGTGAATTCCATACCCCTCGCTTGATGCCGGTGCATTCCCAAAAGAGAACGATAAACTCACCATTGTTGAGCTAAGCAGTGGTAGTAATTCTGGCAGTCCCTGGTAAATGGGTGCAATCAACATTCCTAACAGTTGCATAGTTGCCTGAGTATGAAGATCGGTCATCACAGGCAGGTTAATCAATTCTTCTACCCTTCTTCCCTGGAGTTGGCTGGCAAGGGTTTGTAGCGCTTTGCCAATCAAGGCTTCGTCAGCTTCGGTAGGGAGTTCAACTCCTAATTGTTCTAGTGCCTTTCTGCCAACTGCGATCGCCTCCAACATCTTGCCTTGTGCTGTCTGGGCGGCGATTAAAATTTCGTAAATTTTAACTTTATCTAAAATTGTCTGAGCTTTTTGCAATACCTGTGCAGCCATCTGTTCCATACCCTCAAAATCAGCATTCAAATAGGCAGCTTCGGTAGCAGCAACATAAAGATTCAGCGTCAATTTATACTGACTTTCCCAGCAGTTAGCCCTCAGTAGATCAATCCCTGTTTGCAGATAGATATTTGCGGCTGCGTAGGCGGTAGAATTTCTTGCCTTACCTCCCGCTTCTAAGTTGAGTTTGGCTAAGGCTTCTCGTTCGCTTAATTGATTGATTAACTCAATTCCTTGATTCAAATGCCCCACTATATCAAAGAGTTTTTCTTCTATTTCTATGTCCGAATATTTGGGTAGCAGTAACTGTCCTATTTTGAGATGAGTAGCTTGTTTTTGGTTTTCGGGAATCAATGAGTAAGCCGCTTGCTGGACGCGATCGTGCAAGAACTTATAAGTTGGATTAGCAACAGACCCAGGAGGGGATTGAGTATCTGCTTGAATGAAGTTATAGCCTTCGGAAATCACTAAAATGAGTCCTTCTTGCAAGGCATTCCACAGCGCTGATGCCGTTTGTTCGGGTAGTTCTTCCTTGACTATTGCCAATGTCTCTAAATCAAATTGCGCCCCAATGCAGGCGGCAAGTTTGAGAACCTCCTGAGTAATGGCCGGCAACTTCTGCAATTGCACCGCCATAAACTCCACCACATCCGAGGCGTGGGTAAGTCTAGCTTGAGCAATATCGCACTGCCAATGCCCTACATCCCAGTCAAAGATAATTTGACCATCTTCATACAGCGACTTGAGGAATTGAGTAGAGAAAAAGGGATTACCTTGGGTTTTTTGATAAACCAATTCTGTCAAGGGCCCGGCCAAAGATAAATTACAAATCAGCGTATCTGCTACCAACTGATTGATATCTCTTTGGCTCAACGGTTCCAGCGTAATAGTATTCACCACTGCCCCAGACTTCACAATCTCATCCACCGTCAACATAAACGGATGAGCCGGTGACACCTCATTATCCCGATAAGCACCTAACACTAACAGATGCCCCCTATCCTCCATTAACACTTGTAGCAATTTCAGCGATGCTGAATCTGCCCACTGCAAATCGTCCAGAAACATCACTAAGGGATGTTCTGCTTGGGTAAATACTTGCACAAACTTTTGCATCAGCAAATTAAAGCGATTTTGGGCGGCAGTCCCCGACAGTTCTAGTGCAGGACTTTGAGCGCCAATGATGTGTTCTAATTCAGGAATTACGTCAATCAAAACTTGCCCACTCTCGCCTAATGCGGTGAGAATCTTGGTTTTCCATGTTTGTAAGTGAGCGTCACTTTCTGATAATAATTGCCCCATCAATTCCCGGAATGCTTGCACAAATGCTGAGAAAGGAATATTGCGTTGAAATTGGTCGTATTTGCCTTTGATAAAATAGCCACGCTGTCGGGCTATCGGCTTATGGACTTCGTTCACGACTGCTGTTTTACCAATGCCCGATAAGCCAGCTACCAGCATCATTTCGGCGCTACCGGTACTGACTCGTTCAAAGGCTGATAATAGATTAAAAACTTCAGTTTCCCTGCCGTATAACTTTTCGGGAATCAGGAAACGGTCGGTAATATCCCGCGTTCCCAAGGTAAACGTCTCAATATTACCTGTTGCTTGTAATTGAAAAAGACAAGTTTCTAAATCCTGCTTGATTCCCAAGGAACTTTGATAGCGGTTTTCGGCATTCTTCGCCATCAGTTTACTGACTATTTGAGACACAATTAGGGGAATTTCTGGCTCGATTTCGTGCGGAGGAACTGGTTGTCTGGCAATGTGGCAGTGAACTAACTCTAAAGCATCTTTTGTCTCAAAAGGCAATTTTCCTGTCAGTAATTCGTAGAAGGTGACGCCGAGGGAGTAAAAGTCAGTACGGTAATCGAGAGTGCGATTCATCCTGCCAGTTTGTTCCGGCGAGATGTAAGCGAGGGTGCCTTCCAGAATGCCGGGGTTTTTCAGTATCGGTGTTTCTCTGGTTAGCTGAGTGGAAATGCCAAAGTCAATAATTTTTAATTGTCCCGTTTCCGGGTTGTAAACAATATTTGAGGGGTTAATATCTTTGTGGATGATGTTGGCGCTGTGAATTTGCCCTAATGCTTCCGTGGTGGCGATCGCAATTTGAAAAAATTCCTCCAGAGTAAACTTTCGCTGCTGCATCCAAATTGTCAAGGATTCTCCGCCAAAGTCCTCCACAAACATCACGAGGCTGTTTTGGTATTTTTGCAAGTCATAAACCCGCACGACTCCCGCCTCTTTCAACTCTTGGGTGATGCGGTATTCGGTGCGGTAGCGCACCAATTCTTGAGGTGTGGGGTAGCTTTCTTTGAGAAGTTTGAGGATAATTGGCTCTTTATCTGCTTCCCGAATGGCCCGGTAAACCAGAGAGTTGGCGCTTTCATAGAGAAGTGTCTGGACGGCAACGCCTGGAATCGAGAGCATATTGGTTTTTTTTGCTAAAAATTAAAGCTAACTCAAAACGCACCAACTTTCTGTATAGAATAGCGCGTTAGAAAGGACAAAATGGGGTTTGTTAACAAATGTTGAGTTTTTTGGGTAACAGCCTGCAAATACTTTGTGGTAGCCCCGATCGCGATCGCCTAGTTTGTAGAGTGTCTCAACAGTCGATCACACTTTTGCTGTGATTTTCAGGAATAGCAACCACTTAATGTAAATTGTGTAGCCTGTCTTTGATTTTTGTGCGAGTCAACAATGCAGACTCACAGCGTTCCCAGTACATTTTAGCAACGCGATCGCCCTGATTCTGACGCCAACACTCTTCAAAAAGCCGCGCCGCTTCAAATAACTTCCCTCCTGAGTAAAGTGTCCTAGCTTCTGCAAACAATTCCAGCGTAACTAACTTGGCCTGTTTAATTTCTGGTGGATCTGCATCAAACACCTCATAAATCGTCACAGCTTCGGATTTTCCCTTGACTTTGACCGTATCGAGAGTGCGGATTGCATACTGGGTTGGATTTTTTAGGCGCGCATAAGTTGGCTGGGTAATTAATAACGACACCCCATAATTTTTCGTCAAACTTTCTACGCGAGAAGCTAAATTCACCCCATCGCTGATTACCGTCCCGTCCATGCGATTTGGTCCTCCCACAGTTCCCAGCATCAAAGAACCCGTATTAATCCCAATCCCAATCTGAATAGGTGAATAGCCCGAATTAGCGCGAATTTGATTGTATTCAACGAGACGGTGCAGCATAGCAATTCCCGCTTTCACCGCATTATCCGCCTCACCGCTAAATAGCGCCATAATCGCATCGCCAATATATTTGTCGATAAACCCCTTATTTTCATTAATAACGGGTTCCATGCGAGAAAGATAAGAATTGATAAATTTGAAATTCTCCTCCGGCGTCATAGTTTCCGAAAGCGTCGTGAAGTCGCGAATGTCGGAAAACAACACCGACATTTCTAACTGCACTTGGTCGCCCAATTCCACATCAATAATGCTTGATTTTCCTAAAAACTGGAGGAATTGATGGGGGATGAAGCGCTCGTAAGCTTTGTTGAGTTGAGCCAGCCTGCTTTCATTTTCGCGTACTTCTGTATAAAGCTTAGAATTTTGAATTGAGATCGCCGCTTGTCCAGATAAAACTTTTAATATTTCCACTCTTTCAGGGGTAAAAGCTCCCGCTGTCAGATTATTTTCTAAGTAAACAATACTAATGATTTGAGATTGGTTAATGAGCGGCACACATAAAATTGATTTGGGCTGATGCTTTCGGATGTGGGCGTCGTTGGTAAATTGTCCCGATCTGGCAGCATCATCTAGTACCACGCTTTCTTGAGTGCGACTCACATAATTGACAATCGCGGTAGAAAGTTCTTGACAAGTTTCAACGGGGATTGACTGCAACACGGTGACGAGTTCGTCATCGATTGTCCCTTCAGCTTCAATGAACAGTTGTCCTTGGCTTAACAAAATTAGATAGCCTCGTTGCGCCCCTGCATTTTCCATCAAAATTTTCATCAAGCTAGACAGTAGCTTATCTAGCATAATTTCTCCAGAAATCGCCTGAGAAGCCTTCATGACTGCGGCGATATCTAGGTGATTCCCCGAACCAGTCGTTGTCATTGCTACGGTAGTTTTAGTGTTGTTCCTTCCCGGTTGAGTTACCGCGAATAAGTGGGGATATCGCGTTTCCAAATCCGTTACCTTAGCAGTGGCTCCCCATTCAACATAACAATAATACGCCTCAAATAGGTAGGCTTGAGCAACTTTTGTTTTGCCCCATTCCTCATAGAATTTGGCTGCTAGTTCGTTGGCTAGGGCTTCGTCATTAACATATTTGTTTTCTTTGGCTCCAGAAATAGCGCGATCGTACATTTCAATCCCCTCGGCTTTATGGCCCAACACCCGTTGCCGTTCTGCTTCCACTAAATACCATTTATGCAGATAATTCATCGGAGCATTTTGCGCCCACTGTTGCAGCGTGCTTTGATGGGTTTCCACTAAGGCAATAATTTCAGTTTGCTGGGTTTCTGGCTGTGCCCGAAAAAGTGCCAGGTGCGTCAGGGCGGCATAAAAATGAAAAATTGGAACAAAAGCCGATCCAGATACTCCCATCAAATACTGTTTGACTTGGGAAATATGGTCTAGGGCAGCCGTGTAATTGCCATAGCAGTAAGCAAGCAGCAGTTTGAAGATGCAGGCACAGGCGATCGCCGTGAATTCATTATCCTGATAGTGCTTGGGAATCATCACCGTTTCATCGTAGGCAGAGCCTATTAACAAATCCGGTCGAATACTGGTTTCCCTCAAGTTTTGCACCGTCTGCTGAATCATATCCAAATAAATCCGCGCAGAATATTGTTTCAACTGCGCCATTACCGCCCTATAACTTGCTATTTCTGGTTCCCAAGTGTCTAGTTCTACACCAGCGAATAAATGCGTATAAAAGCAAATATATATGTTGTAGCCAGCGTCTACGAAGTCGCCCGTTTCCATGCCTAACCTATAGCCATCTTTCAGCGTCGGTATCGTTGCCAAAAGAGATTCTTGGCGATGCTGAATCCAACCACCAAACAAAAGTAGAACTGTGGACTTGAATTCGGGTACATTCAACCTATCCAGCAATGAAAGTGCCAATTGCCCAAAGCTATAGCCCGTTTCCACCTCTTGTAAAAAGGCACACAACACCATCCCGTGCATCGCATAACCCACCGTCGATGCGGGCGCATTTCCAAAGGAGAGCGATAAACTCACCATCGTCGAGCTCAGCAGGGGCAGCAAACCGGGCATTCCCTGGAAAATGGGTGGAAACAACATACCAGACAGTTGCATAGCTGCCTGAGTCTGTGGATTTGTCATCACAGGTAGGTCAACCAATTCCTCAATCTTTCTGCCACCGAGGAGGCCCGCAAGGGCTTGTAGCGCTTTGCCAATCGAGGCTTCGTCAGGTTCGGCAGGGAGTTCAATCCCCAATTGTAAGAGTGCCTCTCTTGCTACTGCGATCGTTTCTAAAACCTTGCTCTGGGCTGTCTGAGCGGCTATTTGAATTTCGTAAATTTTAACTCGATCTAAAATCGTCTGAGCTTCTTGCAAAACCAGTGCGGCCATCTGTTCCATACCATCAAAATCCCCATTCAAATAGGCAATTTCAGCAGCAGCAACATATAGATTTAGTGTCAATTCATATTGAGTTTGCCAGCAGTTGACTGTCAGTAGCTCAATTCCCTTTTGTAGATAGATATTGGCCGCAGCGTATGCGGTAGAATTTCTAGCCTTACGTCCAGCTTCTAAGTTTAGTTGGGCTAAGGCTGAGCGTTCACTTAATTGATTGATTAACTCAATTCCTGGATTTAAATGCCCCACAATATCAAAGAGTTTTTCTTCTGTTTCTATCTCAGAAGAACTTTGTAGCAGTAACTGTCCTATTTTGAGATGAGTGGCTTGTTTTTGGTCGTCAGGAATCAATGAATAAGCCGCTTGCTGGACGCGATCGTGCAGGAACTTATAAGTGGGATTAGCAACAGACTGATTGGGGGATTGAGCATCGGCTTTAATGAAGTTATAGCCTTCGGAAATCACTAAAATGAGTCCTTCTTGCAAGGCTTTCCACAGCGCTAATTCCGTTTGTTCTGGTAATTCTTCGCTGACTATTGCCACTGTCTCTAAATCAAACTGCGCCCCAATGCAAGCCGCCAACTTGAGAACATCCTGAGTTTCTTTCGGCAACTTCTGCAATTGCGCCGCCATAAACTCCACCACATCCGAGGCGTCGGCAAATTTAACTTGATTAATATCGCACTGCCACCCCCCTTGTACCCCCCTCTGTCCCCCCTTGGTAAGGGGGGATGAAAGGGGGGTGGGGGATTGAGGGGGGTTAAAAATAATTTGACCATCTTCATACAAGGCTTTGAGGAATTGAGTCGAGAAAAAGGGATTTCCTTGAGTTTTTTGATAAACTAATTCTGTCAAAGGTTGAGCAAAAGATAAATCGCAAATCAGCGTATCTGCTACCAACTGATTTAGATATGCTAAACTCAACGGTTGCAGGGTAATCGTATTCACCACTGCCCCAGACTTCACAATCTCATCCACAGTCAACATAAACGGATGAGCCGGTGATACCTCATTATCCCGATAAGCACCCAATACTAACAGATGCCCTGTATCCTGCATTAACACTTGTAGCAATTTCAGCGATGCTGAATCTGCCCACTGCAAATCGTCCAGAAACATCACTAAGGGATGTTCTGCTTGGGTAAATACTTGCACAAATTTCTGCATCAGCAGATTGAAGCGATTTTGGGCGGCACTCCCCGACAATTCTAGTGCAGGACTTTGAGGGCCAATGATGTGTTCTAATTCAGGAATTACGTCAATCAAGACTTGACCACTCTCGCCTACTGCGGTGAGAATCATGGTTTTCCATCTGTGTAACTGAGCGTCACTTTCTGATAATAATTGTCCCATCAATTCCCGAAATGCTTGCACAAATGCACTAAAGGGAATATTGCGTTGAAATTGGTCGTATTTGCCTTTGATAAAATAGCCACCCTGTCGGGCGATCGGCTTATGGACTTCATTCACTACTGCGGTTTTACCAATCCCAGAAAAGCCAGCTACTAGCATCAGTTCGGCACTAGCATTACGAACTCTTTCAAAGGCAGCTAATAGATTATCAACTTCAGTTTCTCTGCCGTATAACTTTTCGGGAATCAGGAAATGGTCTGTAAGATCCAGCGTGCCCAAGTCAAATTCTTCTATGCTATCGGTTTCTTGTAATTGAACCAGACAGATTTCTAAATCCTGCTTGAGACCCAATGCAGTTTGATAGCGATTTTCCGCATTTTTTGCCATCAATTTGCTGACAATTTGCGAGACAATTAGGGGAATTTCTGGCTTGATTTGGTGCGCGGGAACTGGTTGTCTGGCAATGTGGCAGTGAACTAGCTCTAAAGCGTCTTCTGTCTCAAAAGGCAGTTTTCCTGTCAGCAATTCGTAGAAGGTGACGCCGAGGGAGTAAAAGTCAGTGCGGTAATCGATAGAGCGATTCATCCTACCAGTTTGTTCTGGCGAGATGTAAGCGAGGGTTCCTTCTAAAATGTTGGGGTTTTTCAGGGTTGGCATTTCTCGCGTTAGCTGAGTGGAAATGCCAAAGTCGATAATTTTGAGCTGTCCAGTCGCTGGATTGAATACTATATTAGAAGGGTTAATATCCTTGTGGATAATATTGGCGCTGTGAATTTGCCCTAAAGTTTCAGTGGCAGCGATCGCAATTTGCAGAAATTCCTTGAGGCTAAACTTTCGCTGCTGCATCCATATTTTCAAGGATTCCCCGCCAAAGTCCTCCACAAAAATCACGAGGCTGTTTTGGTATTTTTGCAAGTCATAAACTTGCACGACTCCCGCCTCTTTCAGCTCTCGCGTGATGCGGTATTCGGTGCGGTAGCGTAGCAATTCTTGAGGTGTGGGGTAGCTTTCTTTGAGCAGTTTGAGGATGAGCGGTTGGTAATCCGCTTCCCGAATCGCCCGGTACACCAGAGAGTTGGCACTTTCGTAAAGCAGCTTCTGGACGGCAATGCCTGGAATGGAGAGCATATTTATTTTTCTTGTAAAAATTAAAGCTAACTCAAAACGCACCGGGTTCGTTGTGTCGAGAATAGCGCTTTAGAAAGGAACAAATTATGTTTTTATAACACAATCTTAATTTTTCGGCAGCGAAGTGGCTTTCAGGTGGTCTGGCAGAGTAAGGGTAAGGAGTTATCATGCGACGTACCTAAGCCTTGTTAATTCTCAACTCCATGAATTGTCACCGTTTCTGTTATCCAAACATCGTTAAAAATTTTCCCACCCCCAGCGCTAAGCAAAACTTTAAATGTATATATTGTCACAGGCAGTTTGTTTAAAACCCCAGACATCCAAGAATTTCAGAAGAAACAAAAAAATTGAGAGATCAGCTTTTATTAGAAAAAATATCTTGAGTGGCGATTGTCAAATTCACGAGGGTGTCCCCCCGCTGGTTCCAATACTATGTGTTTTTCAACAATTAGCATCAGCCCCCCGGAAAGTTCAAGTAAAGTCAAAAAATCAAGGCAAGCTAACGATCCAACGTGATGAAATGTAGTCGTTTGTAGGCAATAAGGCTAACACGCAGTGGAAAGAGCTGGCAATTGATGCCTTAACCAAAGAAATTCTAGGGGTGTATATAGGAAGTCGAGTTGAAATGTGTGCTAAAGGTTTTTGCGATTCCCTCCCAGCAGTTGACAGACAATGTGCCGTGTATTATACAGATTTTTTGGGAGGTTCAAAAAAAAAATTTCCCCAGCGACACAAATCTCTGGGGAAAGATACTGGCAAAACTTTTGATATCGAAAGATTCAATAACACCTTTCAGCAAAGGATATCTCGTTTGATAAGAAAGACTTTGTTCTCATCTATCTCTAAATATCTCCAATCATGTGGGTGCCTTCTGGTATTTTATCCATGATTACAACGCTTATTTACCCCTAAAAATGTTGAGGATTTTTCGTTGCTATGCAGGAGTACCAGACTTTGTTCTCATGACTTTGGAGAGTCATTTATCTACTTCCCCTTACCCTTCCCGGCTACAAACTCCCGCAGCCGGAGTAAACTAGCCGTTTGCCCCAAATTCAGCGGCAGCAGCGACACTCCCTCCAACCGAGACTGCACCCAACCATCGCCCCAATACCACTCGTGAAATCCGTCAATTCCCTGACTCAATAACAGCCGCAGACAATTGTGCTCAACAATATCAACGTGATGCTGAACTGCCACGGGGCCCAGCCAACTTGTAAAGGTCAAACCTTGAGCAAATTCTTCCGGCAAACCGCTAGACAACTGCTGCGGCCACAGCCACTGCTGCAATTGACTCGGACGCAACAAGCTGTCTCTAATCGCTGTTTCGGAAGCTTCAAGCTCAATCCGCAGGTTGCTTTGTTGAAAATTACCTAGCATAAGAATTTTAGATATAACTGCAAGTAACTTTAATGTAACTTATTGGACTGGTTCTAAGTAAAATGTTGCACCATTCGGGTAAAGTAGGGGCGGGTTCACCAACCATCTCTAACTCTCACCAACAATTAAAATAAACCCGCCCCACCCCACTAAAAACCCCCAATTGACATTGGTGCAACATCTCAGTTCTCACCGAGTATCCCGATCGAACATCATATCAAGTCCGGTTGATTAACCGCGATCGGCGAGGTCGGGGCGGGTTTACGAGATTATTAGTTTTAGGCACTGATGGTTGGCGAACCCGCCCCTTGTATCTTAAAGGAGTCAGTAGATCGCCACGTCATGGATTCGATCGAGCCGACTTTCAGGCGATC
>NZ_JAUBTI010000140.1:0-14276 GCF_036702415.1 Microcoleus sp. D3_18a_C4
TCCTTTTTGGACGGGCGGGACGCCCATCCCACAATAACAATTAAAATTGTAAGTTATTTAATTCGCGATCCTAAGTATATCAAGTTTGTCCCGCACTTTTAACCTCTTAAAATTAAGGCGTAAAAAAAACTTTAGTAGCGACTCAGCCTCGCTACAGAAATTGTACAAAAATTGCGCTATGAATGAAAGCGTTGGCTAGATACTATACACATCAAAAACCACGTATTTATTGATGAAACAGTGGCAGCGATCGCACAACCGAGCTATGATACTGTGGCGGAGCAAAATGTCATCGCCTCGCTTCCTAACATTGACAAAGAGTTAGCGGCTTGGGATCGCACATTCCGATCGTGCGATCGAACTGCGTCATTTTTAAAAGCGCCGCCAAAGCTTCCGCAGTTTGAGTTTGCAGCCATCCCATCGCCACGAACCGCACCATAAACTCCCCATCGTTCACTTTTCTCACCAACATCGGTAGAATCGCCCTTTCTCACAGCCCTTACCCCCGGCAGCCTGTCTTGAGAATCCGAACTTTGCAGCGCTGCTGGGATTTCCCTAATTTCTATCAGCCAAGTAAAATATATTTTTGTTACTTTTATTTAAGACGTTAGCAAAAAGTGCCGGATTTTGGGAAGATAAAAAAAAATCAGTTATTAGATTCTGTCTGCCAATTAACAGCCTCAAACTTCAAAAGCAGAATAATTTCAGGAAGTAATTGCTGAATAGAAGTAATATTGGCAACGGCTAATCGACGATACTCTGGAAATGACTCAAAAGGTAAAACTGCCTCAACAAGCAGTGATGAAGCAGTTAGAAAATAATCCAGAGATAGTTTACATCCACGGGGCGCTAGCGACTTTGCGTGAAGCGAAGCTATCCCCCTCTTAATCGCCACAACCTGCCTAAAAACGAGATTAATTGCGCTTCTGTAGAGGGTTTTTTTAAGTTTTTATACTTAATTGTACTATTTGATTTCCCCGAAGATTCTCCCTAGCCCAACTGCTTCATCAAAGTGAACAAGATTCTGCTTTGAAGTTTCTTGATGAGTTGGCGGATTTAGGGGAACTGGACTCTATCGAAAATCTTCAGAGAATTGCTACGATCGCAGAATGTGAAAAATTTACTTTTTATCAACTTTCAAGAGTACAATTAGTATAATTCATGAGGAATTTAAACCTTCATAATTGTCCCATTTGATGCAGTATGGCTCTCAATAATAATAATAATAATTTGAAAATCGCTCGATCGCACGCGCAGACTGCGCCTCAATATATCCGCAGGTATATGGCTAATCCTTCCTTTTAGGATACTTAATCATATATAATAAAAATAAAAACCTACCATAATACTTACTTAAAAAATATAAACTCGGTATAAAAAATGACTGAAAAAAAGAATTCCAAGAAATCTCAACCTAAAGCTGGTATCAAAGCCGATCGAAAGCAGCAGAACAATCAAAACGACTTATTTCCTGTAGTCGGAATAGGAGCTTCTGCCGGTGGATTGGAAGCCTTTATGCAATTACTGAGCCATTTGCCGATCGATACCGACATGGCGTTTATAATAATTCAGCATATGTTGCCGCATCAGGAAAGTGTGTTGAGTGTGATTCTGGCTCGATCGACCCTGATGCCCGTGCATGAGGTGACAGATGGGATGCTCATAGCACCCAATCAGGTCTACGTTATCCCCCCGAATGTCAGCATAACCATCGATCGAGGGGTGCTGAAGCTAACGCCTCGCGGCAGAGGACGCGGGGTATTTATGTCCGTCGATACTTTTCTGTTGTCCCTCGCCGAAGAACGGGGGAACAAAGCCATCGGCGTCATTTTGTCCGGGGGCGACGGCGATGGTGCCCAAGGGTTAAAAGCGATTAAGGTCGCGGGCGGTATTACTTTTGCCCAATGTCAAGACTCGGCACAAGTTAGCAGTATGCCCAACACTGCCGCGGCTACGGGTCAGGTAGACTTTATCTCGACACCGGAAAAAATTGCCCAGAAGATAGCAGAGATCGCCCGTCATCCCTACATGGTCGATCGGCTTGTGACAGATGCGATCGGCTTGTGACAGATGCGATCGAAAGTAAAGATGCGATCGAAAGTAAAGATGCGATCGAAAGTAAAGATGCGATCGCCATTATCTACAGTTTGCTGCGGGCGGCTACAGGAGTTGACTTTACTCACTACAAGCAAACCACCTTGAAGCGGCGGATACATCGGCGGATGTTGCTCTACAAGCTGGAACGGATCGAAGATTATGCCCAATATCTCCAAAACACCCCCACAGAAGTAACGGCGCTGTATCACGATGTCTTAATTCCTGTCACCAGCTTTTTCCGCGACCCCGAAACCTTTGATGCCTTAAGCAGCAATGTTTTTCCCGCAATTGTCAAAGATAAATCGCCTAAAGCACCGATCCGAATTTGGATTGCCGGCTGTTCCACGGGTGAAGAAGCTTACTCGATCGCCATTTGCTTGCTAGAGTTTTTAGCAGCTCGATCTACTAACCTGCCGATTCAGATTTATGCCACAGACATCAGCGAAAGTGCGATCGCGATCGCCCGCAGTGGCTTTTATACCCAGGCCCAAGTCGCGGATATTTCACCTGAACGCCTAAATCGCTTCTTTGTCCAAGTCGAGGGCGGATACCAAATCGCTAAGCCCGTGCGCGAACTCTGCGTCTTTGCTAGACAAAACCCGATCGCGGAGCCGCCATTTTCCCGGATGGATTTGATTACCTGTCGGAACGTGCCGATCTATCTGGGCCCCCAGTTGCAGAAAAAACTGCTGCCAATGTTCCACTATGGGCTTCGGCCCGCAGGCTTTTTGCTGTTAGGCACTTCGGAAACGGTTGGTGAGTCTTCAGAATTGTTTGCGCTATTCGACAAAAAGAATAAAATTTATACTAAAAAAGTGCTATCGCATTGGATCAGCATGGATTTAAATGCTAGCAACTATCCTCTGACAGCCGTCAACCCTCCACCGGTGCAGACGGAAAGATTGGACGAAATCGAAATGGAGAAAGAGGCCGATCGCATTGTTTTGAATCACTATGCCCCTGTCGGGGTCGTGATTAACACACTCAGCGAGATTATGCAATCCCCGTAGACGTGCGTAATCGAAATATCGGCAGTGGTTATCTGCGTTCATCAGCGTTTATCTGCCTTCATCTGCGGTAAAAAAAAGGCAATAATCCCTAAATAACCCTAACTCTAAATAACCTATTTAGCAACCTTAACCTCAGCACCATCCTTAAGAAAACCAGCGCCAGTAACAACCACGCGATCGCCCGCCTTCAAACCCTTTTTAACCACCACCTTAGCAGCAGTCAAATCGCCCACAGCACCCCCAGAAATTTCCCCGACTTCCACCGGTTGAGCCTGTACCTTGTCTTCGCCCACAAGTTTATAAACAATAGAACTGCCGTCAGATTGCGGCACAATAGCTTTAGCGGGGACTTTCAAACCTTGAGCCTTTGCCGTCGAAATCGATGCGCGCAAAAACATTCCCGATCGCAAATACTCGCTTGTCGGCAAATCAATCTTCACCGTAGCTTGCCGATTTTGCGGGTCAACTATCGGCGAAATTTCTCGCACAGTTCCTGACAACTTAATCCGCTTGTCAGAATCCGAAGTAATTTGCACTGCTGTTCCCGGCCGCACTTGCGAAATCTGAGTTTCCGGCACTTTCAATTGCAGTTCCAGCTTGTTGCCGCGAATAATCGAAAAGAGTTTTTGATTTCCCGAAGAAACATCGCCAACTCGACCAATTCTTTCAGCCACAGTGCCACTATCCGGCGCTCGAACAATAGTTTGTTCTAGTTGAGTTTGTAACTGTTTGACTTGTGCATCATTGCTGCGGACACTTGCTGCGTTATTTCCGACATTTGCTCTGGCACTGCTGACACTCGCTCCGGCCGTATTCACTTTAGCACGAGCGCTGGCGAGGGCCGCTCTAGCCGTACTGATATTAGCTTCCGCAGTAGCTACTTTAGCAAGAGAAGATTGCACTTCTTCCGCTGCTTTATTCTGTTCTTGCAAAGCTGTATTCAAGTCAGCTTTAGCTTTGTTCAAGTCTTGAACAGCAGTCTGCCGTTCCGTCTTTCGCCTTTCCAAATCTTGCTGACTAATTACTCCCTGAGTCGCCAAATCTTGGGTGCGATTTACTTCTCTTTGAGCTTGATCTAATTTAGCCTGAGCGGAGGCAATGCCGGCTTTAGCTTGAGTGACACCGGCTTTAGCTTGTTCCACACCGGCTCTTGCCTGCCCGACGCCTGTTCTGGCTTGCGCTGCGTCAGCGATGGCTTTTTCAACGCCAGCTTGGGCTTGAGCCACGCCGGCTTGGGCTTCTTGTTGGGCTGACTGAGCTTGCTGTACCTGAGCTTCGGCTTGTTCTACCGTAGAATTGGCCGATTGTACTCCCGCAAGCGCTTCGGCAATTTGCGATCGTAGCACCGAATCGTCCAAAACCGCCATCGTCTGACCTTTTTCTACCGCATCTCCCTCGGCCACCAACACCTGCTTAATTTGCAAACCGTTGGCTTGTGGTAGCACCGGCAGCAAGTCATAGGCTGCCACGGTGCCCGTCGCTTGCAGAGTTTCACCCACCTCGGCAGATTCCACAGGTGCCACTGTCACAGTCGGAGCCGTCGCCTGCTGAGTTGCCGGTGGAATTGGAACTGCCGCAGGTGAACTCTGTTTGCCCCCAGTCAAGTTTACTGCTAGCAACGTTGCAGCAACGCCAATCCCTGCGCCGGCCAACAAGGCAGGCCACCTGATTTCTTTGCGGGGCCCAACTTCAGTTGCTTCTGGTTCCCAAACTTGTTCCTCCTCGATTTCTGGAGCTTCCAGCGCCACTTCTCGTTCATCATCCTCACCGGAGAATTGCCAGCGAGAGTTGTCTGAGACTTCACTTTCAGTTACAGCCACTGCTGAGTTCCTGTCGCGCCCGCTCTCCACGGGGGGAAGGGGTGGCTTTTCTTCCGCTTCTGAAAAAACTTGATTGGTCACGGTAGTTCCTCTCGCCGCTATTAGCCTTTGGTTTTTTTATTGTAAAGAAAGATTGCGGTTTTTATATTTGATTCATTTTAGCGGATAGCCTCAGCAATGCCGCGTCCCCCTTTTGGGTGAGTGCGGCGCCATTTCACCTTACAATGGCGAATAGATCGGAGTTGGTGCGATCGACATTTAATTTGATCTGCCTCTGGGGCATACTGAATATTAGCGCGATGGGCGATCGTCGGGGCGATCGGGCTGGCCTTGTCTCTCCCCAAGTGGCTTGGCCGTCACCTATCTATCAATGCTGAGAAATGTCAGTCTAATCTTGAACTGAATTATTTCTAACCTATACTCTAATGTGTTTATTGTATAATACGGCACATCGGTTAAAAAATAAAAAATTTGTGCCACTTTATTTAAAAAAATCAAAATGAATAGTCTTTTTTCTCCCGTCCAACAGTTTCTAATTACTTGGCTGCTAGTGCTAGTGACGGGATGGTTTACCCTGACAGCAGTCAGTTATGTTGGGGAACTGGTCAGCATTTTAGTAACAGCGGGACTGATTGCATTTTTATTAAATTATGCAGTAAAAAGACTGGAAGTATTTTTGCCGCGGGGAGTGGCGGCGGGGCTGGTTTATTTAACTGCGGGTGTGACAGTAGTAGTAATCGGTTTAACTATTGTGCCGCCGGTGTTCAGCCAAGCGAGCCAGTTGGGGGTGAGGTTCCCGGAGTTGCTGGAGTCGGGGCGGCAGCAGCTAAGTGAATTTCAAGCCTGGAGTGCGGAGCGCAATTTACCGTTTAACGTGCAAATATTGGAGCAGCAGTTATCAGCGAAAGTGCAGGAACAAGTGCAGGCGCTCGCAGGTACGAGTTTAGGCTTAGTTGTCGGTACTGTTAACTGGTTTTTGGACTTGATTTTTATTGTGGTGATTTCCTTTTATATGCTCCTAGACGGGCAAAGAGTGTGGCAGGGTTTGACCAGTATTTTTTCCCCAGACATTCGCTATGTTTTAACAGAGACTTTGCAGCGAAACCTCCAGCGATTTGTATCGGGACAGTTATTGCTGGGACTATTGATGGCCATCTCCTTGACTCTGGCTTTTTGGTGGCTGCAAGTTCCGTTTTTTCTGTTGTTTGCGGTATTTATAGGATTGACGGAAATAATTCCGTTTATTGGAGCAACTTTGGGAATTGGCACTGTTAGTATAATTGTAGCGTTTATTGATTGGTGGCTGGCGCTGCAAGTGTTGGTAGTGGCGATCGGTCTCCAGCAAATCAAGGATAATTTAGTAGCTCCCCGAATTATGGGCAATCTCACCGGATTGAGCCCGGTAGTTATTTTCACAGCTTTGCTGTTAGGAGGTAGAGTGGGAGGATTGTTGGGAGTTATCCTGGCAATTCCGCTCACTGGGGTTGTAAAAAGTATAGTAGAAATTGTACTCAATCCCAAATTGCCGCCCCAAACAGGCTCGTTTTTCTACAATCCTTTTAGCGGCGAGGAATTGGGGAAAATACCAGAAGATCAAAGTAGAATAATCTTGGTCGCCGATGAACAAAAGTAGTCTAATTATGGTAGTAAGTAATTCAGTTATGAAAACTTTTATAAGTCAGGAATTAACTTTTGGCTGCTGAGTCAATTAAGAAAAGACTAAAGTCCCTACAAAGAAGTTTGAGAACTTTAGTCTTGATTACTAACCCACTTAAAATCTCAAACCTAAAAAATTATGAAATGGTGGCAAAATCTTAGAAACAATCCTCTAGCTCGGTTAGGAGCCGTGCTGCTGTTAATTTTTTATACAGTCGCACTTTTTGCCGAATTTGTGGCACCTTACGACCCCTATGACTCTCAATTAAACGGTTCATTGCTGCCACCGACTCAGATTTATTTAAGCACCCCAGACGGGCGCTTTATCGGGCCCCACGTTTATCCGACTACTCAGGGCCCGGTGGATGCAAATACCGGCGCTCGTGAGGTAATTGTAGACTGGCAAAAACCCTCGGTTCTAGGTTTGTTTGTCAAAGGTTCTCCCTATAAGTTTTTAGGAGTTTTGCCATTAGACAGGCACTTGTTTGGTACTACAGGAGAAGGTCAAATTAACCTTTTAGGCACGGATGAACAAGCTCGCGATCAATTCAGTCGCTTAGTACACGGCAGCAGAATTAGCCTCAGCATCGGTTTAGTAGGAATAGCAATTTCTTTTCCGTTGGGATTGTTTATAGGAGGAATATCGGGTTATTTCGGAAGTTGGATTGACAGTATTTTAATGCGCTTTGCCGAAGTATTGATGACGATTCCCGGTCTTTATTTATTAGTAGCGCTAGCAGCAGTGTTGCCGCCGGGATTGACAAGTGCTCAGCGATTTATATTGATTGTGCTGATTACTTCATTTATCAATTGGGCGGGTTTGGCGCGGGTAATTCGCGGTCAGGTACTGTCAATTAAACAACGAGAATTCGTGCAAGCGGCGCGGGCAATGGGGGCTAATCCAATTTATATTATTGTCCGCCACGTTTTGCCACAAACTGCTACTTATGTAATTATTTCTGCTACTTTGGCGGTTCCGGGTTTTATTGTGGCGGAGTCGGTTTTGAGTTTAATTGGCTTGGGAATTCAACAGCCAGATCCTTCTTGGGGAAATTTACTATCCCTGTCTACTAATGCTTCAATTTTAGTGTTGCAGCCTTGGTTGGTTTGGCCTCCGGCGATACTGATTATTTTGACTGTTTTGGCGTTTAATTTATTGGGGGATGGGTTGCGGGATGCTCTCGATCCGAGAAGCATTCAAAGGTAATTGGGACTGGGTAATTGGTAAGTGGGAATTGGTAAGTGGGAATTCCAATATTTGTAGGGGCGGGTTCACCCAAATTTATATCATCAATTCCCCGAACTAAAAAACCCGCCCCCACCCATCGCAGATACTCAAAAACTTGTTCCGCAATCAGGCTTAATTGGTTTGGTGGGGGCGGGTTTATGAATATTTTGGATGTGAACCAAAGATTGTTGATGAACCCGCCCCTACGAGATTTGGTAATACAAGGATAGCTCAAAAATACCAAGATTAGTTAAGGATTAACAGGTAAGCAAATGGTAAAAGTAGAACCCACACCCTCCTGACTTTTTACTGCAATATTGCCACCCATCATTAGGCAAAAAGGCTGGCTAATGGCTAATCCCAAAGCGGTGCCACCGTACTTGCGCGTGGTGGAAGCGTCTGCTTGGGTAAAGGGTTGGAAAATGTGCTGCAACTGTGGGCTACAATTATCTTAAAGTATATACCTGCAATTTGCGCTAAACTTTTTTCAGTAATCTAATTATTCAACTCCGATCGTGAAATTAGAATTTGCCTTAGCTCAATATACTGATGCTCTCGCTCACCTAAAATTGGCAAAGTCTGAACCATCAGAAATAGCCATTCTCCATATTTTAGTTACTCGCGATGCCATCAAAGAAGCACTCAGCGAAAAAACCCAGCTTTCTGTAGAAACTTTGGCTAAACTACTCGAATTAGACAACTTCCTGAAACAACAAGCCAATGCGATCGCCAGAGGAGCAAAATTGCCAGAATGGCGAGCTACATTTCACCCCTCCCCAGAAGCTTGGTGGTGGTTTCTCGAACCGACTTCCGACGAGGAAGTTTCCCCCTCAAATCGCTTAGATCCGTTGTTCAACGGGCTGACAATCGCGGGATTGACGGCGGTAGGGGCCTATATGACAACCTTCGTTCAACTCTTTTCCACGGGAGGAATCAGCTTCGCTGAGACCTTTGGCCTACTCGGACAGGGAGGGTTACTTCTGACGGTAATCCACACCTTGCAGGACACAGGACAAGAAAAGATTAAAAATCTGCTCCAAAAACTCAATATTTCTCCCCAGTTTCACAGTCAAGTAACCTTGGGAATTACCGCAATGTTATTGTTGGCTTCTGTGGGAGTCTATAACTCTTTGCCTCGGATTGGGGAATGGAACTATCGAGAAGGAAAAAAACTCTACGAAAAAGGTTTACTGGAAAAAGCTAAAGGGAAATACGAGCAAGCGGCCAAAATAAACCCCAATAATTGGGAGATTCCAATTGCCTTGGGACAAATCTACGAATCTTTAGGAGCTATAGATTTAGCGAGGAAGGAATATGAAAAAGTGTTAAACCTAGGGGAGGCTCGCGCCTTTAATAATTTAGGTCGCGTTTATCTTAGTAAAAACGATAGGGTTACTGCTGAAACTTTACTGCGGATGGGATTACAACGGGTTAGGAAAGAAGATGCTCAACTCAACTATGAACTGCGTCTAAACTTGGGCTGGATACTGCTCAAACAAAAACAGTATCAAGCGGCTGAAAAAGAAATCCGACAAGCAGTTGCTATTGACCAAGCAATTGAAGGAAAACAGCTCGGTGGAGGGATGGCTTATTGCTTGCTAGAAGATGTTCTGGAAGAAAAAAAAGATACAAAAGAGAAACCCCGCTGGAGAAAAATGTGTTTGGAGAGTGCTCGTCCCGAAACGCTCGAGCAGTATAAATGGTTTATTGAAACTGGAAAACAAGAGATCGTCGATCAGATAGATACTACGGGGGTGGTGAATGGAGAATCTAACCCAAGTACACAGCCGTGATGAGTAAGATAAAAGTAAAAAATAAAACCTAAACACAAGGTTCTTTTTACTTTTAGTTTCCCTACTTGGTTTGTATTCCCCTTGTTTTAGGGGAACTTCTTTTGTAAGGTGCGCCAGCATTCTTTTTTCCTGAAATTGAATGCTGCGTGTGCCATCCACCCTAGTTTTGCAGATTAACTGGCAACCAGATCGTAAAAGTAGAACCCACACCATCCTGACTTTTTACTGCAATATTGCCACCCATCATTAGGCAAAAACGCTGGCTAATTGCTAGTCCCAAACCGGTGCCGCCGTACTTGCGCGTGGTAGAAGCGTCTGCTTGGGTAAAGGGTTGGAAAATGTGCTGCAACTGGTCGGGAGTCATCCCAATTCCTGTATCTGTACAATTAACCACTAAAAATTCTTTACTAGCAATTGAAGATTCTGAACTTGCCGCAGGTTCAGAAGTGTTTTCTTGTTTTGCTTCGCTGCTGTCGTCGGCGATTTTTTCTCGGCTGGCCGTGAGGGTAATTGTACCGTTTTGAGTGAATTTGGCGGCATTGCTCAGCAAATTTAATAAAATCTGCTGCACTTTGGTAATGTCACCGTGCATAGTGCCGATATTGCTAATTTTGTGCAACTTGAGAATGTTGCCGTTTTTCTCAATTAGCGGCGCGGCGGTGGATGCGACTTCTTCAATCAAGGCGGCGATGTCGAAGGTTTCTAAGTAAAGATCCATGCGGCCGGCTTCGATTTTAGAAATGTCGAGAATGTCGTTAATTAGCGATAGCAAGTGTCTGCCGGAACTGCGAATTTTGTCTAAATCTGGGGTGAGTTCATCGTAACCCAATTCTGCGGTTTCTTCTTGGAGCATTTCGCTATAGCCGATGATGGCATTCAGAGGTGTTCGCAGTTCGTGGCTCATGTTTGCCAAAAATGCGCTTTTTGCGGTGGAAGCGGCTTCGGCTGCTTCTAGGGCGAGTTGCAAGGCGGATTCAAAGACTTTTCGATCGCTAATATCCTCGACGCTGCCTTCATAGTAGAGTACCTCGCCGTCGGCGTCGCACACTGCACGCGCGCTTTCGGAAATCCAAATTACCTTGCCGTCAGCGCGGTAAACTTTTGACTCAAACCCCGAAACTTCTCCGAATTCTTCCATCACCCGCATAAACTTCTCGCGCTGCTGAGGATTGACGTAAGCTTGCTGCCTAATGTTTGTGACATTTGATGTCAATTCTTCGGGAGTGGCGTAGCCGTAGATGCGGGCTAAAGCTGGATTTACGCTCAAGAAGTGGCCTTCGGGGGTTGTTTGAAAAATGCCTTCGACGGCATTTTCAAAGATGCTGCGGTATTTTTGTTCTGCTTGACGCAAAGCGCTTTGTGTACGATCGCGCTCGCTGGCTTCGATCGCCAATGATACCAAATCTGCGAGGGAAGCAGCAAAATTTTGTTCTTCTAATGTCCAGTTACGAGGAGTTCCCACTTGTTCGATACAGATGACTCCGACTGTTTGTCCTCCCAGCCGCACCGGCGCATCTAAGGTTGATGTAGTACCCACTTTTGCAAAGTAAGATTCCCCAAATTCTCTGGTTCTAACATCTGAGAGAGCATCATCGGCTGCGATCGTCCGGTGTTCTTCCAAAGCTTTAAAATAAGCTGGATAGTCTGCTGCTGTCAGTTCGGCACCTTGGGAATGTTGCTGGTTGCTGCTGCTAAATTGGTCGAGACATTCCAGTTTCGATCGGCTTTCATCGTACAACCACGCGCCGGCTTTTTCTGTCTGTAGCGTATGAGCTGCTGCTTCGGTGATTTGCCTCAAAGCTACTTGCAAATCGCCTCGATACAGCGCTTTATTTCTTGCCAATTCTACCAAAACCGTATTTTGTTTGAGCAATTGTTTTTGCCTTTGGCGTCGCGCCGATTCGGCTCGCTTCTGTTCGGTAATGTCGCGGGCTACCACAATGACGGATTCTTCTGAAAGCGGTGAAATGCTGGCAGCAAAACAAACTTCGCGGTTGTCAATGGTTAAATCGTACTCGATGCTGACTGTTTGCTGAGTGTCTAAAGCTGCTCGGATGTAGTTGAGAAAATTGTCGGCTCTAGCTTGCGGAAACACCTCTGTGACTGTTTTGCCAACTAATTCTTCGGCTGGTTTGTAGAGCAGAGAAAGATTTGTGGGCGCGATTTTTAAATAGCGACCGCTGGCGTCCGCAACTATAATTAATTCGTTCATAGCTGCAAACAAAGCCCGCAATTCTGCTTCGGCGGCTTCGAGTTCGGCCGTCCGCTCTGCTACTCGCTGTTCTAAACTAGAGTTGGTTTCTTCTAGGGCAACAAAAGACGATCGCAATTGTCTGGCCATTTGGTTGAAAGACTGAGCTAGGAGACCGAGTTCGTTGACGCCTTGAACTTCGACCTCCCCGTCTAATTCGGATGATGTGAAGTCGGATGATTCGGACATTTTTGTTAAAGCTTTGGAAGCTTGCAACAATCGGGTAATCGGTTTGACAACCCAGCGAGAGGTGAAAATTCCCAGAACGATCGCCACTACGAAGGCAAAAAAGCACAATAAGATAGTTGTGCGAGTGTTGGCGTTAATTTGCTCCATAAAGTCGGCTTCCGGGATGGCGACTACAATCAGCCAATCGAGGCCGCGGCCGTCTTGCAGGGGAGCAACGGTAATGAATTGACGTTTGCCGTCTATCTCGAAGGTAAACTGTCCTTGGCTGTTAATTTGTTCAAAACTACCAAATCGTTGTTGCAAGTATGTGGAAGACGATCGAATTAGCAAATTTTTGCTCCTAGTCGCCAACAGCCGTTCTTGTCCGTCTTGGCCGGTGACAAAGGGCAATTCGTCTGTGGAACTGGCGACTATTTTCCCGCTGCGTTCGATCGCAAAAACTTGTCCCGACGGGCTAATTTTGATGCTTTTGAGAAAATCGCTGATTTGAGAAAGAGTCAGGTCAATGGCCAGTACCCCCTGCAGGCTGCCCGTTTGGCTGTAGATGGGCATCACCGGCGTAATCCCCAGAACTGGCGACGCCCTGAAGACGTAGAGGGGAGACCAAGTGGCTTTTCCTGCCTGTTTGGCAGCTTGGTACCACGGTCTAGTACGGGGGTCATAGGGGACGGTTTGGATTAGCTCAGTGCGATTTCCTTGGCTGTCGAGGCGATAAATTTCGCGGTTGGGAGCCGTTGATTCGTCTCTGATGTATACTAAGTGTTCTGCTTCTCGCTTGAGCAAGAGGAATTTTCCCTGTTCGTCGCCGTAGTAGATGGTTGTATTTCGATCGCTCAGCTTGGTCTGGTTCCACAAATAGCGCTCTAAGTTGGGGAAGTCTTGCGGGTCTAAGTTTCCAGACGCGATCGCAGCAGTATTCATTTGCAGGAACAGGTGAGACACATCCCCAAAACTGCGGAAATTTTCTTTAGTTCTCGCTGCAACTTCCAAGCTTAACCTCGTAGCAAGGTCATTGACGGCTTTCTGGCCGTTGCGAAACGACAGCCATCCAGTCACGCCGACTGCTACGGAGATTTGTACCACCAGCGGTATCAACAAAACAAGGCTCAGTGACATCTTGGGCGAGCTTTTCATCACACAACTGCTCAGACTTTTCAATAACATTAATATTGTGACACCTACCAGGTTTGCGTATCGTTTGTCGTTTAAAAGATGCCCTAGATATAAGTTACAAAGTTGTACAGCAATAGTGAAGTGCGGTAGCCGCCCGCTCAAAACGGGGCTGAGATTTCCACCGCTACTGTAAAAAATTGTAATATTAATCATGCCACTACTTGCCTGAATGTGGCGATCGCTCTGCATACTCCCGGTCAAAAAGTCACACCCCGGAAAAAAAGCAACTTTAGGCCCGTGCTCCCCACCCTGGTTGTCATCAGTCATTGCCAATTATTCAATTTTTTAATCTAAAATTTAAAATCTAAAATAAGCTCACTTTCTCCGGGTGGCCATTGTCTTCCTTACGCCTGCTTAATAAAAATTAGATTTTAATTTTTTCTACAGTGCGAGGACAAATGTAAATTATGTGACAATCCGCTGTTGGAAAATTTGCTATTAATAAGATAAGCCGCCAAAATCCCGTAGCGTAGCGGGGCGTAAGCCATCGACTACAAAGAGGATAATTGAAGCATCTGCATTTAATCAACGCCAGCAAAGTAAAGCGTTTTTGGCTTTTTTGGACGCTCGATATTTGGGCAAAATAATACTTCTGGAGGATGACATGAACTATACATTTGAAATCCTGGGCGTATCTCCAACTTTAACGTTTTTCAACCAGCAGCAGGAATTGCTGCAACAACAGCAGCCGTCCGGTGTAGAATACTTAGCAAACCGGAAGTGCACTCTCGATGCGTTTGTGGCATCCGTAGAGACAGTTTCTCCTCAGCAAGGCTGGGATGTCGATCGAGTTGTAGACACCGTGATTAGTTTCTGGATGAACAACTCTGATAGCATCCAGTATTGGAGACACAGGCTGCAGGATGCCGGCAGCGAAAACTTGTTAGTAGCCAGAGTAGGCGATATCAAGTCTTTGCAAGCTGCATTTGAATCGCTGCTGGGCGAATAAGAAAATCGGGAATTGCTCCCAAAGTCGATCGACTTTGGGAGCATCTCAGTTTTGTAAAAAGCATTTTTTTTATTGTAGTGCGAGCGTCCCCGCTCGCGTATTGTACAATA